>NZ_AKXS01000028.1:0-17588 GCF_000282835.1 Pandoraea sp. B-6
CGCAGGCGCCAATCGCGGAAGCGCGTCGCGCGCCTCCGACGAGGCGCCAGCCGGTGCCGACCCGGAGCCCGAGCCTGCAGGGGCTGCCGGTGCGTTAGCGGCAGCGTCTGCGGCGACCCCGCGTGCTTGCGTCTATCGTGAATCCGACGGTGTCGCACCGGTCTTTACCGGCGAATGGCCGGCATTGGCCGCCGGTCTCCCGGCACGCGGTCTTGCCCAACAACTGGCATTTCAAAGCGAGTTGACCGAAGTCGCCGGTCGCGCGTTGCATTTGCGCGTGCCGCTGCGGCAGTTGGCCGATGCGGCCACCACCGACAAGCTGCGTCAGACGCTGTCTGAGCACTTCGGCGCCGAGGTGCAATTGCATGTCGAGCTGGGGCAGGTGGGGACGACAGCGGCTTCGCTCGCCGCGCAAGCGGCGGCGGCGCGCCAGAGCGCGGCGGAACGGGCGATCGCGGACGATCCGCTCGTGCGCGAACTGATCGACGAATTCGACGCCCAGATTCTGCCGGGCAGCGTTCGCCCGTTACAATAAGGCCGTTCGCTGTAGCAATTCGGTGCCGGGTTTTCGAAGAAAATCCTCAAACGCGCGTTACACACGACGACACACGACGACACACCGCGATGCTCGGCGCGTACAGCATTGGACGCGCGGCATCTGACCCACCTCATACGATTTATTCAGGAGTCACCATGCTGAAGGGAAACATTGCAGGTCTGATGAAGCAGGCCCAGCAAATGCAGGAAAACATGAAGAAGGCGCAGGAGCAGCTTGCCCTGATCGAAGTCGAGGGTCAGTCGGGGGCGGGTCTGGTCAAGGTCGTGATGACGTGCAAGAACGACGTGCGTCGCGTGACCATCGACCCGAGCCTGCTGGCGGACGACAAGGACATGCTCGAAGACCTCGTGGCGGCGGCGTTCAACGACGCGGTGCGCAAGGCTGAAGCGACGGCGCAGGAGAAGATGGGCGGCCTGACCGCCGGTCTGCCGCTGCCGCCGGGCTTCAAGATGCCGTTCTGAGCGGTCCTCCGCCAGTTTAAAGAGACACACGACGCATGTCCCAGCTCTCGAGCCTGCAGGAACTCGCCGATGCCCTGCGCGCGTTGCCGGGGGTCGGCCCGAAGTCCGCGCAACGCATCGCTTACCATCTGCTGCAACGCGACCGCAAAGGCGCGGTGCGGCTGGGCGAGGCGCTGGTGCATGCCGCCGAGCAGATTCGCCATTGCGCGCGCTGCAATACGTTTACCGAAGTCGAGATTTGCGAGACGTGTCTCGATCCCGAGCGCGACACGAGCCTGCTGTGCGTGGTGGAAACGCCTGCCGACCAGAACATGCTGGAGCAGACGCTGACCTTCAAGGGGCTGTATTTCGTGCTCATGGGGCATCTCTCGCCGCTCGACGGCGTGGGTCCCGGCGAGATTCACTTCGAGCAACTGATTCGCCGCGCCACGGACGGCGTGGTCAAGGAAGTGGTGCTCGCCACCAACTTCACCAACGAAGGCGAGGCCACCGCCCACTATCTCGGACAGATGCTCAAGGCGCGCGGTTTGCGCGTGAGTCGGCTGGCGCGGGGGGTACCCGTCGGTGGCGAACTCGAGTATGTGGACGCCGGTACGATCGCGCGTGCCGTGCTCGACAGGCATACGCTCTGAGCATGACGCGCGCGTGTCGCGGTCCAACGCTGCGCGTAGGTACTGCTCCTCTCATCCAATCGGATTAGCTGTTATTCGGTATTTCTGCACCCATCCCGGTCTTCTAGACTGAACCTGCCGACTTGATGACCCACCAGCACGGGGAATTCAAAAAGTTCACGAGCGGCGCGGGGCCGTATTCCCGTCGTGTAGATCCGGTCGATGACCCAATAACTGCGCACGGGCACTGCTTAGGCAGGGAGTTAAGGTATGGCTAACGATACCGGGCGCACCCTGATTTACGCCTCCCGAAAGCACAACGACGGTCTGTTGTCTTTCCTGGGAGAGCAAGGCTGGCAAGTCTTGCCGGCCAAGAGCGCCAGCGACGTCAGTCGCATTCTGAATCCGGGGACGACCAGCGCAGCACTCATCGATCTGGCGAGCGGCTATAGCGACCGCGAGATGGGCGCGTTCGAGTCCTGCATGCAACCCGCCACGGTCGGCTGGGTTGCCGCGACGAATCCCGAACAACTCACGACGAAAGCGATTCGCCGGCTGATCCGCGACTATTGCTTCGATTACGTCAACGTTCCCTGTACGAACGACCAACTCGCCCATTCGATCGGACATGCCTGGGGCATGGCATCGCTCTCGGAGGTGCCGTTCGTCACGCCGCAAGTCGGCGGCGATCAGGAGATGGTCGGCACGTGCGAGGCGATGCAGCAACTCTTCCGCACGATCCGCAAAGTGGCCAATACCGAAGCCCCGGTGTTTATCTCGGGCGAGTCGGGCACGGGCAAGGAACTGAGTGCCGTGGCGATTCACGAGCGCTCGTCGCGTGCCAAGGGGCCGTTCGTCGCGATCAATTGCGGGGCAATTCCGCCGCACTTGATGCAATCCGAACTCTTCGGCTACGAACGCGGCGCCTTCACCGGCGCCAATGCGCGCAAGATCGGCCGTGTCGAGGCTGCCAATGGCGGCACGCTGCTGCTCGACGAAATCGGCGACCTGCCGATCGAAAGCCAGGCGAGCCTGTTGCGCTTCCTGCAGCAGGGCGCCATCGAGCGTCTCGGCGGACATGAAGTGATTCCGGTCAACGTGCGCATCATTTCGGCGACGCACGTCGATTTGGAGGAAGCCGTCAAAGAAGGGCGGTTCCGCATGGATCTGTTCCATCGCCTTTGCGTACTGCGGGTGGACGAACCGCCGCTGCGTGCGCGCGGGCAGGACATCGAGATCCTCGCGCACCATATTCTGCAACGCTTCAAGGGCGACAATCATCGCAAAATCCGCGGCTTCACCCAGTGCGCGGTACAGGCGATGTACGAATATCACTGGCCGGGCAACGTTCGCGAGCTGATCAACCGCGTGCGCCGCGCCATTGTCATGGCCGACGGCCGCATGATTTCGGCCAAGGATCTCGACTTGACGCCGTGGGTGCCGACCCTCGTGCGAACGCTCGAGGAAATTCGAGCGGAGGCCGAACGAACGGCCATCGAGCAGGCATTGCTGCGCCACTGTCATCGGCTCACGGACGTGGCGGCAGAGCTGGGCATTTCGCGCATTACCCTGTACCGCCTCATGTGCCGGTATGGAATGCGTGGTGACGAATCGGGCGTGCCGGCCTGATGTCTTCTGGCGAAGAGAGGGCGGCCGTCCTGTGATGAGCAGGGCGGTCGTTTCTTTTTGGGCTCCTGAATATCGTCGAGTTGAGCCCGCAAGTCTGACCGCTTTACGCCGTGTTTTCACCGCTGTCCTCGCAATCCGCGACTTCTGCCATCGCCAATAACGACGGGCGAATCCGGCGAACCTTCCCGCAGTCCTCTCGAACGTCTTCCATACGCATTGCGTTGTCTCGCCTTTCCAGAGAACGCGTCCCGCGGCGTCGTACGTGTGCGTCTGCGGTGCGTCGTCACCTGCGCTTTCCCGACCTCGCGAAGTCCTGCCTGCGGTCGGGGGGAACGCGCTTTGCCGCCGCCGAAAATGGGCGTGGCCGGTGGCCGCGCAGACCGATCAAAGATGAAACATCCACGGCACCGTACGGCGTCGCGCCTCGCGCGGGCATCTGTGACGACGCTGTGTCGTTACGTCGCAGGCGGATAAAACTGCCGCAATTCTGTCACCGGAAGCCCTTGTCAACCGGGGCTCCAAGGCAAGCGTCGCTGGCGACGCCGATATCGTTCGCAGTTCGGAATGTTTGTGGAATGCGTCGGTGATGTGGCACCGGCGGCCCGGCATGGCCTGCGTATCAATGCTGAAACGTTTTCGCGCATTGGCCCGGGCGTTCGGCCAAGTCGAAAAATCTAACGTCAATGTTTTCAATCACTTAAGTCGGGTGGCACGGAAGTCGCTTTATTGAGCCGGGCAAGGAGGGCACAGCGATGCGAATTCTCACCACCGACATTCAGTACCGAGTACGACAAGGCGCAGGCGCGCTGGCCGCTGCCATTGCCGCGACGTTCGGTCTGTGCGCTGCACCGGCGCAAGCGCATGAATTCTCGCGCTCGCCGCTTATGCATGTGGCGATGCTGACGGGCTCAATGGTGCCGACGTCGTTTTCGACGACGCTGCCTGCGACGCGGGTCACGGATGCTGACCCTGCCATGGTGGCACCGGTCTCCGACCTGGTCCCGGTCGCGGCCCGCACGACGACGGACGAAGCACCGGCCGCTGCCGGTGGCGACGACACGAGTCCCATTGCCAGCGTCCAGGACATGGGTGTGACCGGGGTGCCCCTTGCGGCAGCCCGTATCGATGACGCACAACTCGGGAGCCAGCGCGGCCGCAATCTGCAAGGCGGCGCGATGGTCCAGTCACCTGGAATGACGCTCGCCAACGGCGTGACGTTGTGGGACGAACTGCCCGGCGCCGTGACGCCGATGCCGCGTCCGCAACAACTGTCTAGCGGCGTGAACAACGTTCAGGTGACGCGTGTGACTTACTCCACGCGGTGAATCAGATGACTCAATTCTCCCTGTTGCATGCCGGCAGTGTCCTCGCCACGATGATGGTGGCGCTGACCCCGGCGCTGCTCCCCGGCCGCGCGCACGCCGAACCGGCGACGCCCGGGGACCTGGTGATCGAACGCAACATCGGCCCGGAAGTCGCCTATCGCGGCTTGCCCCGTGAGCAGAATCCGATTGGCATCGCCGTACCGGCATTCCCGACGGGGCCGTTCAACACCGCCATGGGGGCTGTCAATCAGGTCATGGATAGTGAGTTGACGGGCCGCGCCTCGGTCGGTCTCGTTACGGGGGCCGTGCGCTCCGGCATCGACCCGGTGATGGGGGTGCTGGTGGGCAATGCCCGCGGTGGCAACGCCCTCAACACCTCGAACGGCGTGGGCGGCGGCTTCAGCGCCGGGGTCGGCGGTGGCGGTGGTATCGGCAGCATCGGTACGCTCGTACCGTCAGTGATCAACTCGGCACTGGCACCGCTCACGAGCATTGGTGCGGCAGGAGCGGCGAAATGAGCGCGCATCGCCTGTCGCATCGTGCCCATCGCGCCATCGCTCTGGCGGCAGCCACCGCCCTGAGCGCCGTCGCAGGAGTGTCGTCGGCACAAGACGTGTGGATCGTGAACGGCGAACTCGCCGGCACGCACGCCACCATCGATAACGGTGTGGCGGTGGGTGTGACCGGGGCCCTTGGTGTCAATCAAGCGGCTGGCGTGAACAACGCCCAGGCCAACAGCGCGGTCATCGCCAATGGCGGCGGAGTGAGCGTCGGCGCATCGAGCACGAATCAACAGGCGCTCGTCACCACGACGACCGGCGCGGCCAGCGCCGCAATTCAAGGCAACGCATTTTCGGGCACCTCGGGGCTGACGCAAGTCAATCAGTCGAGCGGTGCCGGCAATCTTCAACGCAACGCCACGGTCATTGTGACGGGCGATGCGGCTGGAGTGGCGAGCGTATCGGATACGGCACTATCCGCTGCGATCGCTAAGGGTGGCCCGGCTGGGCACGACAACCTCAACGATCTGTTCCGCACGGCGTCGATTTCCGGTGACGCCTTCCGCGGTGCGAACGGTGTGGTCCAAGTGAACCAGTCGGCTGGGATAGGCAATGTAACCGCAAATGTTTTTGTGCTCCGTCCCCCGGCGGGCACATCTTTTTAACTGGGTAACTCTCTCGTCAAGGAGATGGTCATGAAAACGAAAGCAATTGCAGCGGCCGCACTGCTGGTAGCAACGGGTTCCGCCATGGCGTACCCGTCTCATCACCAGCAATACAGCTTCTCGTTCATCGGCAACGAAACCAACGTTCTGAACCTGGTCGGCATTTTCGGTCTGGTCGGCATTCGCGGCTGCGTCACGGTGGACAACACCGGCAACGCTGTCGTGCAAAGCAGCCAGATGGTCGACGCGCACGGCGTGCACCTGACGGGCCCGCTGCTTGGCAGCTACGTGACGGGCGACGTGACGTACGGCGTGCATTCCAAGACCACCACGGTCTCGAACCAGGGTAGCGCATACCTGCTCGCTGGCTCGACCAGGACGTCGTTCGACAACACGACGTCGTGGGTGAATGCCGAGGCCAATGGTCACCTGAACACCAGCCAGTCCTTCCAGGCCGGTGCCGGGTATATCGCGGGTCAGTCACACTCCGGCTCGGGCAGTTTCATCGCCGGTGGCGGGTATGAGTATTCGAACATTGCGGGTGGCTTCGGCGCCATCGGTGGCGGTCACTTCTGGCTGCCGGGTGGAGGTGGGGTGTACGGCGGCTACCTCTTCGGCAACTTCGGTGCAGGCCAAGGCGCCGCATGGGGCGGCTACGCCTACCAGCAGCAATCGCAGGAAGCTGCCGGCTTCCTCGCGGCAGGCTTCCTGAACACGCAGAAGAGCTTCGACGCAGGGTTCCACGGCTTGTTCAACGAAGGTCAGGCTTCGGTCCATAGCGAATCGATTGCCGCAGGCGCACTGTGGGGTTTCTCCGACACGTACATGAAGTCGACCACGTGGGTGCATGGCGCGATCACGTATCACATCAACACGGCGCAGTACCAGACGATGGGTGCCACGCTGGGCAATGGGGCATTGGCTAACGCCAACGGCAACATCGGTGTGAACGTGGCGGCAGGTGCCGACAACGCGCAGGCCAACAACGTCGCGATCGCTTCGCTCAATGCCCAGCCGGTGTATGCCTCGGCACAGGTGTTCGCGAACCAGTCGTCGAAGGGCTCGGCCAGCATCTCGCAGTTCTATGTCACTTCCAGCGTGGGGGACAACGCCCTCGCCGGTGCGACTGGCAATGTGGGTGTGAACGTGGCAGCAGGTGTGGGTAACGTGCAGCAGAACGGCCTGGCCGCCGCGGTCTCGCAAAGCGGTTATGGCTGGTACAAGGGCGGTGCGGCCAATTCGACGGCGCAAACCGACCAGTCGGCTTCGATGCACGCTTCGGGCGACTTCATCGCCAATGCTTCGCTGGGTAACGGCGCACTGTCGTGGGCCAGCGGCAACATCGGTGTGAACGTGGCTTCGGGTATCGGCAACGTGCAGAGCAACAGCCTTGCCGTCTCGGCAATCAAGTGAAGTACCGAACCGGTCCGGGGATTCCCGGACCGGTTTTTTCATGAGGTGTGACATGAATGATGCGCGTCGTGCCGCAGTGAGGATCGCTACTGTTTGCGCTCTGGCGTGCGCAAGCGTGGCCGGGCACGCGCAGTATGCATCGGTGAACCTCGAATCTTCGACTGGTGTACCGGCGGTCAAGAAGATGCGCTCGTTCAAGTCGATGCACTACGTGAATCTGGTCCAGCAGGAATACGACTTCAGCTGTGGATCCGCAGCCTTGGCAACGCTGCTGCGATACGGCTACGGGATCGACATACCCGAGCCGGAAATGATCCAGCGAATGATGGCGTTCTCCAACCCGGAAACGGTCATCAAGAATGGCTTCTCGATGCTCGACATGAAGAAATTCGTGGAGACACTGGGACTCGAGGGGCGAGGATTCAAAGTTGACGTGAACGCGCTTTACGACTTGCGCATCCCGGTCATCGCGCTGATCGACGTCAACGGCTATCAACACTTTGTAGTCATCAAGGCAGCGAAGGACGGACGGGTGTTCGTGTCCGATCCGGCGCTGGGCAATCGCATTATCGAGCAGGCCGATTTTGCCAAGCAATGGAACGGCTTGGTGTTGGCGGTCGTCGGCAAGCCGTTTTTGGAGGATTCACCGCTGCTCAAAGGAAACGAGTCCCTGGCAGTCAAGTTGCGCGACAGCGCCTTGGCGACCGGGACATCTCCGGCCCCGATGGTGGACTTCGGCATCATCCGGGCGGATCTGTTTTGAGACCAGACCATCATGAACCGATTTGTCCCGATGCTGGCAATCCCGCTGCTTGCAAGTGCCGTGCCGGCATTTGCATCGAGCGTGGTGCCCGAGAGCTGGACGCCTGTGAGCGATGAAGTGCTCGCGCACGCGACCGGCAAGTACGCACAACAGAACATGATCACGGGCTTTCAGCTCGTCATGCAGTCGCAATGGCAGATGCCGACCGGTGCGAGCCTGATGGCCACCGGCGTGCTGGGTGTGAATCAAAACGGCGGCGGCGTCCAGGTGCAGACCGGTGCCGCGACCGGCATTATCCCCGGTCTGGTCAACGCGACCGGGCCGATTACGCAGTCAGTGTCGGGCGCGTCGAGCGTACTGATCAACGGCGTCGCCCAGATCACGCAGGTGGCCGGCGACGCGAACAACGCCCTGAACAAAGCCATCATTCAGTTCGGTCCCGGGGTAACGATCGCGTCGCTGGTGCCAATCGGCGGGCAGGGCGCGAACAGTTCGCAGACCACGGTGGGCAATTTGAGCGCCAGCGTGGCCATTACGTCGGCCGGCATGCAGATCACGTTGAATACGCCGAACGGCAATCTCGGCCAGAGCGTGGGCGGCGGGGCCGGTGCGGCGATGAACCAGATCATGCAGGTCGTGCAGGTGGCGGGTAACGCCCAGCAGGTCATGAACACGATGCAACTGAATCTGCAGACGAATCCGCTTACGTCGGCCGCACTGCATCAGGCCGGCATTCAGAGCGCGTTGGCAAACATCGCCGCGATCCGCCGATGACGGTTGAGGATCGTCAACCCAAGTCGACGACGTGAAGCGCAAGTGAAGGGTAAGTCAAGAGCAAGTGAAGTGACGGCGCCGCGCTGCCATGGGTGCGCAGGGTGACGCCGGCAACCGTGTCCGGCGACGTTGTAACCCTTGGCCGGACGCCAAGATAACGAGAAGTGGGGCGTCGCCGCAGGTCGCTTGCGGTGAACAAGAAGGTGATGTCGGCAGAGCCCGGGCATTGCACGTCCACCGGAAACGGAATGGGTTTCGCACGCATCACCCCGCAGTCGAGCAGCAAGGACAACCGTTGTTGGCAATACGTGTTTGTTGGATTGCGCGCGGACGCCTGTCCGCACCTTTACCCGGGGGGGATCATGAACACTCATCGCTTTTTTCCCGTTGCCGCTATTCCGTTGGGGGTACTGCTTTTCACGCTATCGGCCCAGGCTCAGGAGCATACGAACCCATCGCCGGACGACCGTCTGCAAATGTTGATGGACATGGTCGACCGGCAGCAGCGGGAAATTTCTTCTCTCAAGCAGCGCCTCACGGATATCGAGATGGCGCAACGCGGACGCGGTCTGACCGCCTGGGATACTGCGCAGATCGCGCAGGTCTCGCCCGGTGACGGATCGGCCGCCGGTTCGGCGGGTACGCCGGGCGGTGGGGCCGCCGGCGCGTCGGGGCCCTCATCGGCCACGCCGATCGGCGAGACCCAGCAGATGCAAAAGAGCACGAGCGAATCGCAGCGCACGCCGGCCGAAGAGGCAGTTGTGCAGGCCCAGCACGCGCCGCTGTTCGACCACAAGCTGACCATCGATACGGGGATCAGCTACAGCTACTACGACCGGCGTCAACTCGTGCTGAGCGGCTTTCTCGCCCTCGATGCCATCTTTCTCGGCCAGTTGAATCTCGGCGAGACCAAGGCCAACGTCTGGACGTTCGACGTCAACACGCGCTACGGGATCAATGACCGGTTGAGCGTGGCGTTCGACGTGCCGTATCTCTACCGCAATTCGGACTTCATCTCGGGCGGGGTGGGCGGTGCGGCATCGTCGGTGAGCGACATCAGCAAGAACTCGGCGAACATCGGCGACGTGAATGCGTCCCTGTACTACCAACTCGTCAAGGAGAACGCGAACTGGCCCGATATCGTGGCCTCGTTTCGCGTGACCGCGCCGACCGGTACGTCACCGTTTGGCATCAAGCTCGGCACGCCCGATCCGACCAATAACAACCTGACGACGCCGTCGCGACTGCCGACGGGCAACGGCATCTGGGCGTTCACGGCCGGCCTGTCGTTCCTGCGCACCTACGATCCGATCGTCTTGTTCGCGAACGTGGCGTACACCTACAACGTGGCCCGCACGTTCGACGACGTGTCCGCTGTCGAAGGCACGACGCAACCCGCGAAGGTCAAGCTCGGCGACATCATTCAGGTGGGCGCGGGCATGGCATTGGCGCTCAACGACAAGACGGCGCTGTCGATCTCGTATTCGACGGCGATCTCGCGCGCGACGAAGACGGCCAGTCCAGGCGGCGCCTACACCACGGTGGCGGGCAGCTCGACGAACGCGGCGTCGCTCAATTTCGGCATCAACTATGCGATCAACAAGCACTGGACGGTCAACGGTTACGTCAATGCGGGGATGTCGCCGGACGCGCCGAACTACGTGATCGGTTTGCGCTTCCCGTACACGTTCTGATGACGGGGGCATCGCGTAGGTGTGGAAGAAGGCAGCAGGAACGGGGTTTGCGCGTCGCCGGCACCGACGACGCGCATGGAATCAAGGTCAGGGAAGGCGGATGCAATAGCGACGGGCGCGGCCCGTCGCGACCTTCGGTTAGCGCGACGGGCGGGGGGGCATAGCGCCAACCCCTGCGTTGACGGACAGACGGGTCGGCTGCATTCCCGCGGACAGGGCAGGGGGTGAAACGTGCGAAATCGCAGCGATCATGCGCGGCCCATTCGGCAAGGAAATCGATGCCTGCGTGGGTTTGGGCAGTGGCGCGGGAGGGACGACTTCGTCCCAGAGGCGTACATTGTTCGCCGTTTGCGCCACGGTGTGGGCCGGAGCAATGGCGACGGGCGCAATGCCCGGCACGTTGGCGACGATGCTGTGCTGCAGGTTCGCCGCACGCGTGCTGGCGAGCAAGGCGTCGCTGACCGCGACCGGAACGCCGCGCATATCGACCGCCTGGGCTTGCGCGGAGACGGCAACGCACGCCGCCACCAGACAACCCATAGCAACGCACGTCATCTTGACGCTGATCTTCTTGTTCATGGTATGCCCCCCGGCCTCCAACGACTGTCCTCCCAGCACACGTTGTATTTTATGGCGCGATTCGAGAAAAGGAAGGGAAAAAAGTAATAGCGGAATGTTAGAAAATTGAGTAAATAATTTACGCAGATTGCGGTTTGTCGCGCGAAGGCAACATGGAGCGGCGTTCGTGAGTTCGGGACCCGGTGCCATGCGGGTTTCGTGCGTAAATTGCGCTACAAGCGAGGTGACGCCTGATGTTTGCCTCATGACGAAGGCTGGAGGGTTTCTTCGGTTTTCGTAGCCGCCTGGGCATGTGTCGAGCATGCGACAGGCGGGCAACTCATGAGCACATCGGGCTTGATAACAAGCGGGGCGGCGGCCCGGGGGGGCTGACCGGAACGACGGGGGAAACCATGCGTGTGCTGGTCGTGGGTGAGGCTGCCAGTTGGCTGAGCGGCCTGCAGGTCGCACTGCAGACCGACGCGAACGCGACGCCGCCGGTTTTGCGTCATGTCGACGAGGTGACGGCGCAGGACTGGCTTTGGTTGCGCGAGTTGCCGTCGCGTCGCGCGCTCGTGCTTGCCGAGTCGGTGGCCCGTACGCCAGACATCGATGGTCTGTGTGCGACGGCCGCCGACTGTGCGCCGCCCGTCCCGGTGCTCGTCATCGGAGATGCGGGTTTTCCCGATGAAATCATTCGCTGGCTGCAGGCTGGTGCGGCGGCATGTCTGCCATGGCCGAGTTCGGTTGCGCGCACGCGTGCGGTCTTCGATCTGGCGTTCACGGGCGGTCGATTCGTTCCCGACGAGGCCATCTCGGCATTGCTCGTGCTTTGGCGCCAGGAGGCACTGGGCGAAGCGCTGCCGCTATCGCGTCTGCCGGTGTTCCCGATGGGCGGCGACAAGGCGACGCAACTGGCCGAGTCGGCGCTGCTCGGAATCTCCGCGCGGCAGTACGAAATTCTGGCACTCCTATCGCGCGGTTTATCCATCAAAACGATCTGCCAGCAACTGGTGATCTCCGAGGGAACCGCCAAGACCCACGTGTCTGCCCTGTACCGGCGGCTCGGCGCCCGCAATCGTGGCGAGGCGATCTACATCGCGGCGCAGCGCGGGGCGCGTCATCTGTTCGAGACCTGACGAGCGGCCCCGGGTTGCCCGATCGGATTTCGCGACCATTCAACCCGGAACTTTCCGGGAATCGCTGCGCGATGGTTGGCCGATCGCGGACTGTCGAATTACTATACGAGCTTCGTTTGCCACCCATTGCGACAGGCGCCGCCGACGGCGGCGTCTCGAAGTCGACGGCGATGCCCGTCGACGAGGCACAGGAGTCCACGCGTTGTCCAAGTCGTCCAAGCCGTTCGAATCTGTATTGCCGCAAGGTCCCGCCCCGGTGTCTACGGCATCCGCTGCCGGCCCGTCTTCCGACGCCACCTCGTCGCAGGGGGGCGGCGCCGCCGGTCTGCCGGCGCGCGGCGCGCTCGCCGGCGTGAAGGTGCTCGAACTCGGCACACTCATCGCGGGTCCGTTTGCCGCGCGCATGCTGGGGGAGTTCGGCGCCGAAGTCATCAAGATCGAGGATCCGCAGCACGGCGATCCGTTGCGCAAGTGGCGCAAGCTGCACCCCGACGCGGGCGGCACGTCGCTCTGGTGGGCCGTGCAGGCGCGTAACAAGAAATCGGTGACGATCAACCTCAAGTCTGCCGAGGGGCAGGAGATCGTGCGCAAGCTCGCCGCGAAGGCCGACATCGTGGTCGAGAATTTCCGTCCCGGGCTGCTCGAGCGATTCGGATTGGGGTACGAGCAACTCTCGGCCGACAATCCGGGGCTCGTGATGGTGCGCCTGTCGGGCTACGGGCAGACCGGGCCGTACCGTGACCGGCCCGGCTTCGGCGCGATTGCCGAGTCGATGGGCGGACTGCGCCATATCACCGGGTATCCGGACCTGCCACCGCCGCGCATCGGCATTTCCATTGGCGACTCCATCGCGGCGCTGCACGGCGTGATTGGCGCGATGATGGCGCTGCATCACCGCAATGTGAACGGCGGGCGGGGGCAGGTGGTCGACGTCGCCCTTTATGAGGCCGTTTTCAACCTCATGGAGAGCGTGGTGCCCGAGTACAGTGTGGCCGGCATGGTGCGCGAGCGCACGGGCGCGTCGCTGCCGGGGATCGCGCCGTCGAACACCTATCCGTGCGCCGACGGCATGATTGTGGTGGGCGGCAACAGCGATCCGATCTTCAAGCGGCTGATGCACGCCATCGGCCGGCCCGATCTGGCGGACGATCCCGCCCTTGCGCACAACGACGGCCGCGTGCCACGCACGCAGGAAATCGACGATGCCATCGGCCAATGGACGCGCACGCGTCCGATCGACGACGCCCTGGCCGTGCTGCAAGGGGCCGACGTGCCGGCAAGCCGTATCTATACCGTGGCCGACATGTTCAAGGATCCCCAGTTCATCGCGCGCGAGATGATTCAGCGTCACACGTTCCCGGACGGCACGCCCATCGATCTGCCGAACGTCACGCCCAAGCTTTCGCAAACGCCGGGGCACACGCAATGGCTCGGCCCGGCACTTGGCGAGCACACCGAAGAGGTGCTCGGGCAACTAGGTTATGATGCCGAACGAATCAAGACACTGCGCGAGAACGGCGTCATTTGAGCTGCGCTGATCTCGCGCAGGACCACGGGGCGCGGCACCGTCTGCGGCTCGCGAATAAGCACGTTACACCAAGAAAAAACGCTGCAACCACGGAGACAAACCTCATGCAACGACGTCAGTTCGTCACGACGCTGGCCGCGGCCGGCTTGATCGGCGCAGGCATTCGCCCCAGCTTCGCGCAAGGCAAACTCGAGAAGACCAAGGTCGCGATCGCCGTCGGCGGCAAGAATCTGTTCTATTACCTGCCGCTCACGATTGCCGAACGCCTGAATTACTTCAAGGACGAGGGTCTCGACGTCGAAATCTCGGATTTCGCCGGTGGCTCGAAGGCGTTGCAAGCCCTCGTGGGCGGTAGCGCCGACGTGGTGTCGGGCGCTTACGAACATACGATCCTGTTGCAGGCGAAAAACCAGTTCATCCGCGCGTTCGTGCTGCAGGGGCGCGCCCCGCAGATCGTCTTCGGCGTGTCGAACAAGACAATGCCGAATTACAAGTCGCTGGCCGACCTGCGTGGCAAGAAGATTGGCGTGACGGCGCCCGGCTCGTCCACCAACATCATGGCGAACTTCGTGCTGGCCAAAGGCGGCGTCAAGCCCAACGAGGTAGCGTTCGTCGGTGTCGGCGCGTCGTCCGGTGCGCTCGCCGCGATTCGCTCGGGCAATATCGACGCCATCGTCAACCTCGATCCGGTGATCACCATGCTCGAGCGCGACAAGGAGATCCGCGTGATCTCGGACACGCGTACGCTCAAGGAGACGGTGTCGGTGTTCGGCGGCCACATGCCAGCGGGGTGCCTGTACACGAACGAATCGTTTATTCAGAAGAATCCGAATACGACGCAGGCGCTGACCAATGCGATGGTCCGTGCGTTGCGCTGGCTTCAGACGGCTGGGCCGGCGGACATCATCAAGACGGTACCCGACGCCTATCTGCTGGGCGACCGCGCCTTGTACCTCGATGCCTGGGGCCGCGTGAAAGAGGCCATGTCCCCGGACGGCCTGATTCCCGCCGACGGCCCGGCCACGGCGTTGCGCACGTTGCAGGCGTTCGACGAATCCGTCAAGGGCAAGCCGATCGATCTGGCGAAGACGTTCACGAACGAATTCACGAAGAAGGCCGACGCCAAGTACAAATGATGACAGCGCCGGCTCTGAGTTTCGACAGCATTACGTGTACGTTCGTCGCGCGAGACGATCGCGCGAAGCGTTACACGGCCGTGGCCGACACCTCGCTCGACATTGCGCCGGGCGAGTTTGTCTCGGTCGTCGGCCCCACCGGTTGCGGCAAGTCGACGTTGCTCAACGTCGCTGCCGGGCTGCTGGCGCCGTCGTCCGGTACCGTCAAGGTGTTCGGCGAGGCGCTCAAGGGCATCAATTCGCGCGCCGGCTATATGTTCCAGGCCGAAGCGCTGATGCCCTGGCGCAACGCCATCGACAACGTGACCGCTGGGCTGGAGTTCCGTGGCGTATCGGCCGAGGAAGCGAAGGCGCGCGGACACGAGTGGCTCAAGCGCGTGGGGCTGGGCGGGTTCGGCGATCGCTACCCGCACCAGCTCTCGGGCGGCATGCGCAAGCGCGTGGCCATGGCGCAGACGCTGATTCTCGATCCGGACATCATTCTGATGGACGAGCCGTTCTCGGCGCTTGACATCCAGACGCGTCAGCTCATGGAAAACGAGTTGCTCGACCTGTGGGCGGCCAAGCGCCGGGCGGTGCTGTTCATCACGCACGATCTGGACGAGGCGATAGCGCTATCGGACCGTGTCGTGGTGCTCTCGGCAGGGCCGGGCACGCATCCGATCGGGGAGTTCCGCATCGATCTGCCGCGTCCGCGCGATGTGGCGGAAATCCGCACGCATTCGCGCTTCACCGAGCTGCACGCCCAGATCTGGGACGTGCTGCGAGAGGAAGTGCTCAAGGGCTATGCGCAACAGTTGAAGGCAGTCTGACACGTCATGTGGCAAATCACCGACTTTCTGTTCGGCGGGTGCGGCTGGGTGCAATGGCTGGACTGGCTCGACTGGCTGGATGGGTTCGATTTGCCGGATGGCTTTGGTGGGTTCGATTGGCTTGTCCGATCGCTCGTCTGATATTCCCGGAATTCGTTCGTCATGCGTAATCGTTCGATCATGCGGCACTTGCGGTTGTGGCAATGGCTGCTGCTGGTGGTGGCTTTTCTCGTCTGGTATGTCCTCACGAGCCCGACGCTGCTCCCCGCGTTCTACTTCGACAGCCCCGACAAGGCGGCTTTCTTCTTTGGCGAGCCGCAGAAGGTATTGCTCCAGATCTGGCAGTGGTTCGCCGGCGGGGAGATCTATCTGCATCTCGGCGTCACCCTGCTCGAGACCGTGCTCGCCTTTGTCATCGGCACGGTGTTCGGGCTGGCGGTGGGACTGTGGCTGGCGCTCTCGCCGAGCGCCGGCGCGCTGTTCGATCCGTACATCAAGGCGGCCAACTCGATGCCTCGCGTGATTCTCGCGCCGATCTTCGGCGTGTGGTTCGGGCTTGGCATCTGGTCGAAAGTCGCGCTGGGTGTAACGCTGGTGTTCTTCATCGTGTTCTTCAACGTGTACCAAGGCGTAAAGGAAGTCAGTCCGGTCGTGCTGGCGAATGCCCGCATGCTGGGCGCGAATCAGCGGCAGTTGCTGCGTCGCGTGTATCTGCCGAGCGCCACGAGCTGGGTGTTCTCCAGCCTGCACAACTCGGTCGGACTCGCGTTCGTCGGGGCAGTGGTCGGGGAGTATCTGGGGTCGGCGCGCGGCGTGGGCTACCTGATTCTGCAAGCGGAAGGCACGTTTGACATCAACGCCGTGATTGCCGGCGTCTTGATCCTGACGGCGTTTGCCCTCGTGCTCGACGGGCTCGTCGGTGTGGTCGAACGGCGTTTGCTCGTCTGGCAGCCGCAGGCCGGCGAGACCGAGAAGATGTGAGGTACGGCCGCTGGCGACGCCGATGTCGCCGGCGGTCGTGACGGCATGGCGGCAAATTTGTGGCAGATCCGTGGCCGTTGTGTTGCCACCGAATCGCCGCAACGACAGGCGTGATGCTGTGATGGCGTCATATCCGGGCACCTTTCCTCGGTTACAATTGCCGCATGCGAATCCTGCTCAGCAACGACGATGGGTATCAGGCGCCTGGCCTGGCCGCGCTTTACGAAGCGCTGGCACCGCTTGGCGACATTACCGTAGTGGCGCCCGAACAGAACTGTAGCGGTGCGTCCAATTCTCTGACCCTGCAACGGCCGCTGTCGGTGTTCAAAGGCGGCAACGGCTTCACGTTCATCAACGGCACCCCGACCGATTGCGTGCACATAGCGCTGACCGGGCTGCTCGACGAAAGGCCCGATATCGTTGTGTCCGGCATCAACAACGGCCAGAACATGGGCGAAGACACGCTCTACTCCGGCACAGTGGCGGCGGCCACCGAAGGGTTTCTCTTCGGGATTCCCTCGTTCGCCTTCTCGCAAGTCCATAAAGGCTGGGATCACCTCGATAGCGCCGCGCGCGTGGCGCGCGAGGTCGTCGAGCGGTATATGGAGCGCCCGCTGGGAGCGCCCTTCCTGTTGAACGTCAATATCCCCAATTCGCCGTACGACCACCTTAAGGGCGCAGTGGCGACGCGACTTGGGAAACGGCATCAATCGCAGCCGGTGATCCGTCAGGAGAATCCGCGTGGCGAAACGATTTACTGGATCGGGCCGGCTGGCGACGCGCGCGACAGCAGCGAAGGCACCGATTTTCACGCCGTGGCGCACGATTACGTCTCGGTCACTCCCTTGCAACTGGATCTCACGCATACCGCACGGCTTGGCGTCGTGCACGACTGGCTGGCCAGCGCAGGGGTGACCCAACGATGACGACACCGCCAAAGCGTTTTCCTCTCCCCTTGGCCGATGTGATGAGCCGTCGGCAACGTCAGGCGCCGGTGCTCGACAAGGCGTCGCGGGCCAGTCCCGCCGGCGCGCCGCCTG
>NZ_KB290497.1:0-3031 GCF_000282835.1 Pandoraea sp. B-6
GGACAGGGGCCGCGGGTACTTCGCCCGATATCGCGGCGCGTCCGGCAGCACGCGCCATCGCCGGCGTGACGCTCGGCGTCACGTCCCACGGCGGCAGGTCGTCGGCATGGGCTTCGCCCCGAGGGGCGGCCGCATCGACGCGTGTCGCAACGTCGCCGCCCTCGTCAATCGCCGTTACCGTTGCCGTCGCCGCCTGGGCCACGGCCTCGTGCGACATCCACACCGGCCACAGCCCGAACTCTTCCAGAATCGCTTTAGGCCACGGCACGATCAGTCTCCCACGTCAGGCGCATCACAATGGCGTCTTCACGACGCCCGCTCGCCGGATAATATCCCTTGCGCCGGCCAATCTGCACGAATCCGAAACGCTCGTACACGCGCAGCGCCCTCACGTTCGACGGACGCACCTCCAGCAATACACCGCTCATGCCCTGCGCACGCGAGACTCGCACGACCTCGTCAAGCAACTGCACGCCCAGCCCGTTGCCCTGCATTTCCGGCTCGACGCACACGTTGAGCAAATGTGACTCGTCGACGACCGGCATCATCAGAAAATAACCGAGCAGTGTGCCATCGACCGCGCGCAGGCAGACGCCCTGATGCCCGGCGTCGAGCGAATCGGCGAAGTTCTGGCGGGTCCAGGGATACGGATACGCGCGCACTTCGACGGCTACGACCTCGTCGAGATCGGCCAGCGTCATCGGCGAATAATGGTTCGGACCGGTCTGGCGCATCAGGGCACCTCCGGGGCATTTGCCTTCGCGGTCTGGGCCACGGCCTGCTTGATCGCTTCGCGCTCGGCGGTCGTTTGTGCCACCTTGTTGCGGATGTAGACCGGCATGGCCTGATCGGCGGGAATGGCGCCGCCCCGCGCGAAGGCGCGGGCCGCGAGCGCTGCGACGTAACGGGCACGCGGCATGGCGTTGGCCAGGACCGCCTGCGCCTGCACGCTTGCCTGCAATCGATCGCCGAACGCCAGCGCGGCATTGCCCGCGATGACGAAATCCACTTCGGGTGCGCGCACCCGTTCGGCAGCGTCGAGCGACGCAGGCAGAACTTCGCGCCAGTCGTTCGTGGCGCTGTCCCAGGCGTAATCGGCCCAATAGGCCTCATTCATGCGCGCATCGAGTGCGACAAGCACGCGTTGTGTGTCGACGCGCAATGCGCGCGCCGCTTCGGCACACGCGAGCAACGTGCCCACCGGCACCACGGGCAGTGCGGCGCCAAACGCCAACCCCTGCGCGACACCGCAGGCCGTGCGCAACCCGGTAAACGACCCCGGCCCCGCCCCGAAGGCGATCGCGTCGCATTCGGCGAGCGTGACGCCGGCCTCGCGCAGCACATCGCGCGCGGCGGGCAGAATATGGGTGCTGGAGACCGGGCCGGTATCGAGGTGGCGCTCGACCACAAGGGCCGGGGCACCGCTGGCGGGATCGTGACGGTATACGGCAACCGAACAGAATTCGGTCGAGGTATCGAGGGCGAGAAGCGTAATCGAAGACATGGCGCTATTGTAATCGGGTGGGCGGCGAGCCACCTAGCGGCACCGACGGTCGCCCGCCCCTGGCCGGTGCCAGCTTGCCGCATTCCGCGTAGCCGAGCATCGCAACCGCCCCATCACTCCGTGCAAATCCGAACGTGCACTTCCCCGAAAACACTGCTATAATCCGCGCTTCGCTTCGCGGATCGTCATTGGACTTCCTGCGAGGCGACGAAAAACTGCGTTTTGCCCCAATCCTGTGATAAGCCGCTGTAGTTCTTGCCGGTACTGGCGCTCCTGATAAAGGAACGACCCGCCACCGTCCCTGGCTTACGATACGGATTTCGATCCGCTTTCTGCCCCATCCGCGATTTGCTTCCTGCTTGCGACGAATTGGGTTTGCCGATTGGCGCCAACGCCCCGACATCACCTTTTTGATCCGCAAGAGGCTTCATGGAACAAACTTCCAAGATGTCTGCGCTCGCGCAGACGTATTTCCCTTCGTCCGAAGAAAACGCTAACGCTATTGTTGTCGATGCTGCTCCGGCACCCAGCGACGACGGCAAGCCCACGTTCGCCGAACTCGGCTTGAACGCGGCGATTCTGTCGACGCTCACCACCGCAGGCTATACCCATCCGACGCCGGTGCAGCAGCGCGCGATTCCCGCCGCGCTCGCCGGTCGCGATCTGCTCGTGTCGAGCCCGACGGGCTCCGGCAAGACGGCCGCCTTCATGCTGCCCGCCATCCACCGCTTCGCGGAAATGCAGGCCAGCGGCGAGCTGAACAGCCGCGCCCCGGCCGCGCATCCGCGCAACGTGCCGGCAGAGCCGGGCGAAAAGCCCCGCAAGGGCCAGCGCGTGCGTCGCGTGGCCGCCCAGCCGCTGCTGCTCGTGCTCACGCCGACGCGCGAACTGGCGCAACAGGTCTCGACCGCGGCCGACACGTACGGCAAGCAACTGCGCCGCCTGCGCACGGTGAGCATTCTCGGCGGTATGCCCTACCCCCGTCAGCTCGAAATGCTGGCGAAGCAGCCCGAGATCATCGTGGCGACGCCGGGCCGTCTGCTCGATCACATCTCCAGCGGCAAAATCGACCTGTCGCAATTGATGATGCTGGTGCTCGACGAAGCCGATCGCATGCTCGACATGGGCTTCATCGACGACATCCAGACCATCGTCGACGCCACGCCGGCATCGCGTCAGACGCTGCTGTTCTCGGCAACGATCGACGGCCGCATGGGCGAAATCACGCGTCGTCTGCTGCGCGATCCGGAAACCATCGAGATCACGCGCGGCTCCGACCAGCGTACCAACGCCAACATCGAGCAAACGCTCCATTACGTGGACGATCGCGCCCACAAGGATCGCCTGCTCGCACACCTGCTCGGCAACGATTCGCTCGACCAGGCCATCGTGTTCACGTCGACCAAGCGCGACGCCGACCTGATCGCCGACCAGCTCGAACAAGCCGGTTTCGATAGCGCTGCGCTGCACGGCGATATGCCGCAAGGCGTGCGTAACCGTACGCTGCGTGCCCTGCGCGAGCGTCGT
>NZ_KB290497.1:3051-3429 GCF_000282835.1 Pandoraea sp. B-6
ACGCGGCATCGACGTGCCGGGCATCACGCACGTGTTCAACTACGATCTGCCGAAGTTTGCGGAAGACTACGTTCACCGTATCGGCCGTACAGGCCGTGCCGGTCGTCGTGGCGTGGCCGTGAGCCTGGCCGCACACGCCGAAATCGGCGCGGTGCGTCGCATCGAACGCTACACGCGTGAACTGCTGCCGGTGAATGTCGTGGCCGGTTTCGAACCGCGCCGTGCCGCACCGAAGGCCGGTGCCGGCGGCAAGCGTCCGGGCCCGAGCCGCAATGGTCCGCGTCACGGTCAAGGCAACGGCGGCGGCAGCCGCTGGAGCAACAACGGTCCGCGTCACGCCAGCAGCGCCGGTAACGGCGGCAGCGGGAGGGGGGGGGG
>NZ_KB290497.1:3439-61579 GCF_000282835.1 Pandoraea sp. B-6
CGTTTCGGCGGCAACAAGCCGGCCGGTGCCCCGTTCGAGCGTCGCGAGGGCAATGGCTTCCAAGGGGGTTACCCGCAGAACGGCGCGGGTAACGGCGGTAATGGTGGCAACGGCTTCTCGAACGGCAGCGCGACCGACCGCTTCGAGCGTCGCGCTCCGCGCCCCGCCGAAGGCGGCTATCGTCAGGATCGCGGCACGCGCAGCTTCGACGCCCCGCGTCAAGATCGTGGCTTCAGCAATCGCAACGGTGGCGGCTTCAACAAGCGTCGCGACGACTGAACGGCCTGAGGCCGTCAGGACCGATGCCACATCGGTCCTGCGCAAACGCCTGAAAACCCCGGATGTTGACGTCAACGGTCAACGCCGGGGTTTTTTCTTACGCGCGTCGGATCGAAAGAGGCCGACGCGCAGGCGCAAGCACTGCCAATCGGCGCTCGCCGGACGACGCCGTCGATCTCACCGCGTCGACACAAACCGATCGGTCGCTTCGATCAACCAGTGCAGAATGGTGGGCTCGTTGAAGGCATGTCCGGCGTCGGGCGCCCAATAGAAATCCGCCTCCGGCCACGCCTTGTGCAAGTCCCAAGCCGTGCGGGCGGGGGTCGCCACGTCGTACCGACCCTGGACGATCACACCCGGAATGTCGCGCAGGCCGCGCGCACCATCGATCAGCTGGTTCGGCGCGAGAAAGCCGTCGTTGACGAAGTAATGATTCTCGATGCGAGCGAACGCAATTGCGTAGCGCGGATCGCCGAACGCCTCGGCAAGACGGTCGTCGGGCAGCAGCGTGATGGTGCTGCCCTCCCACATACTCCATGCCCGCGCCGCCTCGATTCTCACGGCCTCATCGCGATGGGTCAGCCGCTTCTGGTAAGCACGCATCAGATCGCCCCGCTCTTCAAGCGGGATCGGCGCGAGGAAAGACTCCCAGCGATCCGGAAACAGCCACGATGCGCCCTTCTGGTAATACCACTGCAACTCGTCGCGACGCACGGTAAAAATGCCGCGCACGATCAATTCGCTCACTCGGTCGACGTGCGCCTGCGCATAGGCCAGTGCCAAGGTGCTCCCCCACGAGCCCCCTAACACCAGCCAACGGTCGTATCCGAACTTGACGCGCAAGCACTCGATGTCATCCACCAGATCCCACGTCGTGTTGTGGTCCAGACTCGCATGCGGTAACGAACGTCCGCAGCCACGCTGGTCGAACAGCGTAATGCAGTATTTGGCCGGATCGAACAACCGCCGATGCTCCGGCGAGCAACCGCCCCCAGGCCCCCCGTGAAGAAACACCGCCGGCTTGCCCTGCGGATTGCCGCACCGCTCCCAATACACTTGGTGCCCATTGCCCACATCGAGCACGCCGCACTCGAAAGGCTCGACCGGCGGGTACAGGCCGCGCAGCGTCTCCGGGCGAATCTCTACCACCTTGCCAGGCCCCCGCGGTACAAGCGCCTGCGCGCGCGGACCGTTTGGCAGGCTGCGGGCGGCATCATCGGGAAAGTCGAGCGACATCGGCATCCTCACTTGAACACGGGGCTGGGCAGTGTCAACGTCACGCCCCAGCGCAACGCCGACCATGGAACCTCGCGCGAACAGCACGAGAATCCATCCGTCGAAGTTCAGTGTAGCGCGGCACCCAAGACAAGACAAAGCGCGCGCTCAAAACGAAATGGGACGATGTTGCCATCGTCCCATTCGTACAGCAATGCGATCACCGAGTCACGATAAGGGCGTGATTTCGACTCAAGCCTCGTCAGACCGTTTCAGCCCCCATCGGAGCCCTTCATCACGCTTCAAACCACTTCGTACAGCGGCAGCGTAAGGAACTCGACAAAGTCGTCGCTGGTGCTCATCTGCTCGAAGATGACGGCCGCGCGATCATACGTCGGCGCCACTTGCCCCACGAGTGCTTTCACATTGGCAAGCTCTTGCGCAATCAGCTCGCGCACCAGCTCGGCGGTGACCTTGCGGCCGTCGTCGAGCTTGCCCTTCGGCGAGCGGATCCACTGCCACACCTGCGAGCGAGAGATCTCGGCCGTTGCCGCATCTTCCATCAGGTTGTGAATCGGCACGCAGCCATTGCCCGCCAGCCAGGATCCCAGGTAGTGGATGCCGACATTGATGTTGTTGCGCAGCCCCGCCTCGGTAATTGGCGCTTCCGGCTGGAACGTCAGCAGTTCACGGCCCGAGACCGTCACATCGTCGCGTTGCTTGTCGATCTGGTTCGGACGCTCGCCCAGCACCTTCACGAACTCCTCCATCGCCACGGGCACGAGCCCTGGGTGTGCCACCCAGCCGCCGTCGTAACCGTCGGCGGCGTCGCGCGCCTTGTCGCCGCGAATGCCGGCCATCGCCCGCTCGTTCGCTTGCGGATCGTTCTTGATCGGAATCAACGCGCTCATGCCGCCAATGGCAGGCGCATTGCGGCGGTGACACGTCTTGAGCAGCAGCAGCGCGTAGGCCCGCATGAACGGCACCGTCATGGTGATGCGACTGCGATCGGCCAGGCAGAAGTCGGCATCGACCTTGAACTTCTTGATGCACGAGAAGATGTAATCCCAGCGGCCGGCGTTCAGGCCAGCGCTGTGCTCGCGCAGTTCATACAGAATCTCGTCCATTTCGAACGCGGCGAGAATCGTCTCGACGAGCACCGTCGCCTTGATCGTGCCCTGCGGCAGGCCCAGTTCGTTTTGGGCGAGCACGAACACGTCGTTCCACAGACGCGCCTCAAGGTGGCTCTCCAGCTTCGGCAGATAGTAGTAAGGCCCAAAGCCGCGCTCGAGCGACGCCTTCGCGTTATGGAACACATGCAGGCCAAAGTCGAACAGGCTGCCTGACATGCGCACACCGTCCACGCTCACGTGCTTCTCGTCGAGATGCCAGCCGCGCGGACGTACGATCAGCGTGGCGACCTTGTCGTTCAAGGCGTAACGCTTGCCGTTCTGTTCGAGACTGATGGTGCCGCGCACGGCGTCGCGCACGTTGATATGCCCTTGCAACTGGTTATGCCAGTTCGGCGTGTTCGAGTCCTCGAAGTCGGTCATGTAGCTGTCCGCCCCCGAGTTCAGCGCGTTGATGATCATCTTGCGCTCGACCGGCCCCGTGATTTCCACACGACGGCATTGCAACGCCGCCGGCAACGGTGCGATGCGCCAGTCGCCGTCGCGGATCGCTTGCGTCTCGGGCAGGAAATCGGGCACTTCGCCGGCGTCGAGTCGTGCGGCGCGGTCCGCGCGGGCCGCAAGTAGTGCCTGACGGCGCGGTTCAAAGGCGCGGTGCAGCTTGGCGATGAAAGCGAGTGCCTCGGGGGTCAGGATCGCTTCGTACTCAGAACGAATATCGGTGCTGGCATCAACATGCAATTGCATGCCGGGGGGCAGAATCAGGGACATCAGGGATCTCCAACGATCTTCATTTATATAAGGGAGTGCGCCGCAAGGAAGAACTTCAGGGGCTTTGCACCAGGCCTCACACCGCGTTGGGCGTCAGGCGCGCGCTCCCGTCACTACCTCGACGAACCGCTGCAAGTCGCGCATGTCGCGCCCCATCCCTTGCGGCGTGACGCCGAGCTGTTCGACCGGCAGCCCGGCCCGGTTGACCCAAAACGTCGGGTAACCGAACCAGGTGGCACCGGCCGCGTCCCAGCCGTTGCTGGAGACGAAAACGATGGCGTCGGCAGGCAAACCGAACGCGTCGGGGCCGAGTTGATAGGCCTCCGGGGCGGTCTTGAATTTGCGTACCGCGTCGACCGACAGCACATGCTCGAACAGATCCTTGATCCCAGCGCTCTTCAGGCCGACGTCGAGCATGCGGGGATCGCCATTCGAAAGCACGCCGAGCCTGAGACCCATTGCACGCAACGCGCGCAGCACGGACGGGTTTTCGGGGAAGACCGACAGGCAGGTGTATTCGTCCATCAGGCGCTTCTCGGCGACAGGCGAGAGCGTGAGATTCAGACGCGCCGCAGCGTAGCGCAACGCGTCGACGGTGATGTCCCAGAACGGACGGTAGCGTTCGCCGCGCGGGCCCGAGAGCGAGCGCAGTTGCGTGTATTCGATCTGCTTGGCCCGCCACAGCTCGGCAAGCGCCGCCCCGCGTCCCGGGAACTGCTGCTCGGCGGCCGCCGCGACGGAGTACACGTCGAACAATGTGCCGTAAGCATCAAAAATCACTGCCTGAATACGCGAAGCCATAAGCTGGGTATCACTCAATATCACTTGTCATTGCCTGCCAATTGTATTATTGATATCAATCGCCATAAAAGCGCACAAAAATCACTTTATCTTTGACTTTTTAGTACATAATCCGCCGCGTGGATCGCTTCAAACAAATCGAAACGTTCGTCGCCGTGGCCGCCAAGGGGAGTCTGTCGGCGACCGCAGCGCTCGAAGGCGTGGCGCCGGCCGTGATCGGGCGGCGCATCGACGCGCTCGAGTCCCGCTTGGGCGTGAAGCTGCTCGTGCGCACGACGCGGCGGGTCACGCTCACGTTCGAGGGATCGGCGTTTCTCGAGGACTGCCAACGCATTCTCAACGAGATGCACAACGCCGAGGCCGCCGTATCGGCGGGCGGGGTCAAGGCCAGCGGCCATCTGCGGCTCTCGGCACCGGCCGGGTTCGGGCGACGGCACGTCGCCCCGCTGCTGCCGGTGTTCATCGAATCGCATCCAGACGTCACGGTCACGCTGGACCTCTCCGACCGTCTCGTCGATCTGGTCAACGAAGGCTTCGATTGCGCGATCCGGCTGGGCGAGTTGCCCGATTCGAGCCTCGTATCGCTGCGGCTGGGCGAGAACCGGCGCGTGTGCGTGGCGTCACCGGGGTATCTCGCACGACACGGACGGCCCGAATCGCTCGACGCCCTCGCGCGTCACAATTGCCTCGCCTTCGGATCTACCGCTAACCAGCAGCGCGGCTGGACCTTCTCGCAGGACGGCAAGGTCGTGACCATCCGCGTGAACGGCACCATGGAATGCACCGACGGTGCGGTACTGCACGACTGGTGCCTGGACGGCTACGGCCTCGCATGGCGCTCGTGGTGGGAGGTGGGCGACGATATCCGCGCGGGCCGGCTCATGAGCGTGCTCGACGACTTTGCCGCGCCGCCCATCGGCATTCATGCCGTGTTCCCGCAACGCCGTCCCCTGCCGCTGCGCGTACGCCTGTTCATCGACCATCTCAAGCACCACTACAGCAGTTCGGTCTACTGGCGAGATGACGCGGCGCCCATCGCGCCGCACGGCGCGGCCGTCTGAGCGGCGGCGCGTCGCGGTGCGAGGGGGCGTGAGGGGGCGTGAGGGGGCGTGAGGGGCGTGAGGGGACCCGAGGGATCACCGCCCTATCGGGACTATCGGGTTTGCCCCCGTTGTTGCGTCGCGCCAAAGCCATAGAATCGAAACGAAGGGTCCGCTGGCAATGCGCAGGCTTGAGGGCGAGACATGGCCCTGACTGGCACCGGATGTCTCGGGACAGCGGACGGGGTGCAAGACCGTGATGCCTGCGCGAGCCTGTGAACGCGTGTTCAGCAACGCCAACTGCGGGAGGTCATATGCTGTTTACCCACATCCTCATTCCGACCGACGGCTCGGAGCTTTCCGAAAAGGCGGTCACGGGCGGACTCGAGCTGGCGCGCGCGCTCGGCGCGAAGGTGACGGGCTATTGCTGCCTCGCGGAGTATCCGTATTCGCCCTTCAGCGAGTATGTACTGGAAGCGCCGGCCACTTTCAGCGAGCGCATTGCCGAAGAGGCATGCGCACACCTCGACAAGCTGGCCGAAGCCGCCGCGGCGGCGGGCGTGCCGTTCGAGCGCGACAGCTCCACATTCCCGGCGCCTTATCTCGGCATCATCGACGCGGCGCAACGTCACGGATGCGATGTCATCCTGATGGCCTCCCACGGACGGCGCGGGCTGACCAGCCTGCTGCTTGGCAGCGAGACGCAACGTGTTCTCGTGCACTCCAAGATTCCGGTGCTCGTCTACCGCTGATCCACTCGCGGCAACTCGACCGCACATGAAAAAAGGCCCGTGAGCGGGATACGCTCACGAGCCTCCTCTCGTTCAGGCGTGCATGGCACCCTCACCGCGACGGGACCGCAGTCAGGGCCGCCCCGGCCGGATAGGCCGGACGCGCGGTCATAGCGCGATGTCGCACCGCCGGCTGACGATGTGCCCCCACGCGCATCGTCGCTGGCGGGCGCACCGCGCCCTCCCTCAGCCCGGTCAGGCTGCCTTGACCTTTGCCTTCTTCTCGTCGAAGAACTGTTCGTCCTCCGTCGAACCCTTCAGGGCCGTGGTCGATGCGTCACGCTCAATCGTCTGCGTAACAGCATCGAAGTAGCCCGTACCCACCTCGCGCTGGTGCTTCACCGCGGTGAAGCCCTTGTCCGCCGCCGCGAATTCGGCTTCCTGCAACTCCACGAAGGCGCTCATCTGACGACGGGCATAGCCATGCGCCAGGTTGAACATCGAGTAGTTCAGGCTGTGGAAGCCGGCCAGCGTGATGAACTGGAACTTGTAGCCCATGGCGCCGAGTTCCTTCTGGAACTTGCCGATGGTCGCATCGTCGAGGTTCTTCTTCCAGTTGAACGACGGCGAGCAGTTATACGAAAGCATTTTGCCGGGGAAGTGCTTGTGAATCCCCTCGGCAAATTGCCTGGCGAATTCGAGATCGGGCTTGCCGGTCTCGCACCACACCAGATCGACGTACGGCGCGTAAGCCAGACCACGGGCAATCGCCTGATCGAGGCCATTGCGCGTGCGGTAGAAGCCTTCGACCGTGCGCTCGCCGGTGCAGAACGGCTGATCGATCGGATCGACGTCAGCGGTGATCAGGTCTGCTGCTTCGGCATCGGTCCGGGCGATCAGGACGGTCGGCACGCCGAGCACGTCGGCCGCCAGTCGCGCCGCCACCAGCTTGGCCACGGCTTCGCGCGTCGGCACGAGCACCTTGCCACCCATGTGACCGCACTTCTTGACCGACGCGAGCTGATCTTCGAAGTGCACACCGCCGGCGCCCGCTTCGATCATCGCCTTCATCAGTTCGAAGGCGTTGAGCACGCCGCCGAAGCCGGCTTCGGCGTCCGCCACGATCGGGGCGAAGTAATCGATATAGCCTTCGTCGCCCGGGTTCTTGCCTTCCGACCATTGGATCTGATCGGCCCGCGTGAAGGTGTTGTTGATGCGGCGCACGACTTGCGGCACCGAATTGGCCGGATACAGCGATTGGTCGGGGTACATTTCACCCGCCATGTTCGCGTCGCCGGCGACCTGCCAGCCTGACAGATAAATCGCCTTGAGGCCGGCCTTGACCTGTTGCATGGCCTGATTGCCGGTCAGCGCGCCCAGGGCGTTCACAAACGGCTCGTCGTTGATCATTTGCCACAGACGCTCTGCACCGCGGCGGGCGAGTGTTTGTTCAGGCTGGATCGATCCGCGCAGGCGCACCACGTCTTCGGCCGAGTAGCCACGCTTGATGCCCTGCCAGCGCGGATTGTTCGCCCAATCCTGCTCGAGTTGCTTCACCTGGTCTTGACGTGTCGTCATGATGATCTCTCCTGGTTTCTCGATACAAATAAAGCGGTGACGCCTGACTGCCTGTGCGGCTTGAAACCGGCATGTCTTGTATAAGAGTTTAGGGATTTTTCACGCAACGCAACAGAACGAACCACGGCATGGAGTAAAATTTTTTAACTATAAAAATCAATAGTATATGAACTTTATTTCTTGATACGAAACGATATTTTCCGTTCTGAAATGGCATCGTTGTGCCGAGCAGCGCAAATTTTTACGCACCGCAAGATCGTTCCACATCATGAAAAAAGCCGGTAACGGCGAGTCCCGGCTTTGCAACCTCGCGAACAGGCGCGGGCGCGGTGGTTACGATGCGGCCCGACGGGCTGCCGTCGCCGCCCTGGGCGGCTTGCATACGAACCACACGGCGAGCGCGATGAAACAGCCGCCGACAACGTGCGCCATCGTGACCGCTTCATTCAGGAACAAGGCGCCCCACAGCACACCGAACGGCGGAATGAGAAACGTCACGGTCAGCGAGCGCAACGGGCCCAGATCCGCGATCAGGCGGAAGAACATCATGTAGGCCACCGCGCTGCAAAGGAAGCCGAGTGCGGCCATTGCGGCCCAGACGCCGCCGGTCGCCGGGCCGGGAATGCCGGACGTTGCCGACACGTAGCCGAAGAACGGCAGCAGCACGACGGCCGCCCCCAGTTGGCTGCCGAAGGCGACCAGCTTCGCATCGAGGCCGCCCCGGTCGGAAATCCAGCGTTTGGTCAGATAGCCCGCCAGGCCATAGCAGGACGTGGCGACGAGACACGCCAACGCCCCAATGACCACCGGCCCCGACATCGTGACCGGTCCGGCCCGCGTCAATACGGCCACGCCGACAAGCCCGAGCAACACGCCCAACCCCTTGGCTCCCGTCAGGCGCTCACGGAAGAACAACGTGCCGATGATGACGCCCATCAACGGCGTGGTTGCGTTGAGAATCGCCGAGTAACCGGCCGGGAGCACGCGCGCGGCGAGGCAGTACATCGCGAACGGAATGCCGGAATTGATGACGCCGAGCAGCATCGACGCCCCGAGCCGCCCCTTGAACTCCCAGCGCACGCGCATGACCAGCAGGATGACCGCCAGACCGATGGCGCCCAGGGTCACGCGAAGGAACGCCGTGGGCAGCGGCCCGAGCACAGGGACGATGATGCGCATGAAAAGAAAGCTCGCGCCCCAGATGGCGGAGAGCGTCAGCAAACGGGCAATGTCGGACGAACGCATAGTCGGCATGACGGCACGGTTGGCCGCCGGGAAGAATGGGAACGCGTGAATCGTCCCACATCGACGCCAGGCCTGCTGGTCAAAATCGGACATGGCGGCAACGGCACAGTGGCGTTCATCGTCAACCCGTATCGCCCGCCATGGCGGGTCACGCACGGTCCATTTTCGGAATCGGCGCATTGAGCAAGCAAGTGGTCGCGCGCTATGGTGACTGACCGATCGATCGGAGATTTCATACTCATGACGTATCACGATTCACGCGCCGTCTCTCCTCGCGAGGTCCGCCCTCCGTCCGACGGGCGACCTCTCACTCACCAGACCGTCATTCATCCGATTCTCCGCACCCGCCCTCCCACCCAGACGACCTCACTGCACGCATCGCCCGCCGTGGTGCCACGCGGTTACGACCTATGGAATCACTATGAGGTCGCTTGGCTCGACATGCATGAGCGCCCCCCAGATCGCCGTGGCGGAAATCGTGATTCCGTGCGATTCCCCGTACACGCTGGAGATGTCGGACGCGCAACGCTATTTCCTGACGTTGCGCGAGCGATGCTTCGAATCTCCCGACGCGCTGGAAGCGCACGTGGCGGGCGAATTATCGCGCTGCCTGCAAGCGTATGTCCTGGTGCGCACGACACCGGTCAGGCAAGCCGTTCGCACCACGGCCGCCTGCGGGCCGGGCACGGAGAGTCTCGACCTCGCGCCGGTCAGCGTGATACGCGGTGGCGTGCAGGCTCATGCCCTTTGCCTCGCCAGCGACGCCGATGGCGCGCTGGCCTCGCCGATTCGCGAATGCCTGGTCTCCGACCTGTTGAGCGTGCGATGCCCGCTCACCGGCGGCGTCGACTACGGAACCGTCTGGTTCGACTATACCGGCGCGCCGATCTGTCGCCGCGCACTGCTCGCGTACGTCCTGTCGTTTCGCCATAGCGCGATGCTGATCGAGCACTGCGTAGATACGCTCTTCAGTGACGTGCTCACGCGATGCGCGCCAACGCGACTGGCAGTCGGCGCACGCTTCACGCGGCGTTACGGACTCGATATCAATCCCGTGCGCTCCACACATGCCATCGCCCTCACCAATCTGCGCACCATTCGCCAATGACCTCGACGATCTCCCCTGCCCCGCTGCCCTCAGCGCTCGCCGCACGCCAGGCCACGCGCATGACGCCCGCCGTCATCGTGCTTGCGATCGCCTTCGTGAGCTTCCTGCTGATCTCGAACGCATTGGGCGCTCGCGTATGCGAGGTCGCGCTGCCCTGGTCGGTCGGCGACGAGCCGTTACGGCTGACATTCTCGGCCGCCCTCATCAGCTTCCCGTTTGCTTACCTCTTTGCGTCGGTGCTCACGGAGGTCTACGGCTATCGCATCAGCCGCATCGTGATCTGGAGCGGACTCGCGGCCAATCTGGCGATGATCGGATTTCTCTGGCTGATGACCCGGCTGCCCACCGAAGCAGCCTGGGCGGCAGAAACCGGCTTCACGGACGAGGTGCAGCGTCACTGGTACGAGGCCATTGCGCATATGTTCCTGGCATCGGTGTCGTGACGTCGGCACCTCGCTCAATCCATTCCGCTTTCGAGCATCGATGCCGCGGCAATCCGTCGAGACTCAATAGCGCATGTCGCTCGCGCTGTCACAGCCGTGCCGCAGCGACACCGCGGCTACACCAGGATTACGCCGCGTTGGCGTCGCGCGCGCGGCGATACTTGACCCAGTCTCCATCGGCAATCTGCGGCAATGCGTGGACCGCCGATTCGCTCACCGGATAGACGATGCAAGCGTAGGTTGCGCCGTCACAGGCGACCTCGCGCATGTCTCGAACGAACAACCCCGCCTCGCCCGGATACACGGCTTCGATCTCGTCGAGCACGGGGACCAGTGCCGTTGCGATGCGATAGACGTCGCCAGTGACGCGGCCTGCGCTGTGGCCGTCGCACGCCGTGGCGTCGAGCACCATGCCCGGATAGTCCCCGAAATCGTACAGCCGCCCGCCGAGTGATGTGGTGCCGACATAGACCGGCGCCTCGATGCCGTGTCGCTCGGCGGCATACGACACGTCGTTGATTTCGCCGGCACGCAGCGTGCCATAGACAAAAACGTAGACCCCCTCGTCCTGCGAGTCATGGGCATCGTGGGCGTCGACCCGGTCACGCGTTGCAGTATTCATCACCAGCATCCAAATCGGAAAAAAGTGGGGAAGCAGGCAACGCGTCGGCCCCGAACTGCGCATGCCGTGCCCAACACGTCCTCTGTCCGAGCCAATCGTCGTCCTGATGACCGACGGCGGACACGATCGCGCGTACCCCTGAAGTAAAAAAATCCCCGCGCACATTGCAATACGCGGGGACGGATCATGCGGTCCAAGCGAGTTGCAGGAACCGCGTTCGCGCTTACTCGGCGGCCGGTGGCGTCGCTTCGGCCGCTTCTGTCACCGGCCCGGCGGCGTCGCCCTCGAACGTGAATCGCCCGTTGCGCCAGTCGACCGGGATGGTGTCCTTCGGCCCGAACTTGCCCGCCAGCACCAGCTTGGCGATCGGGTTCTCGATTTCCTGCTGGATCGCCCGCTTGAGCGGCCGCGCACCGAACACCGGGTCGAAGCCTTCCCGCGCCACATGCGTGAGTGCCGCCTTGGTCACGTCGAGCGTCATTTCAAGCTTGGCCAGACGTTGACGCAGGATCTCGATCTGGATCGTGGCAATCGACTCGATGTGCTTCTGGTCGAGACCGTGGAACACCACGACTTCGTCGATCCGATTCAGGAACTCCGGACGGAAGTGATCCTTGATCTCCCCCCACACGGCATCCTTGATGCGGTCCTGCGGCTCGCCGACCATCGACTGAATCATCGACGATCCGAGATTCGACGTCATCACGATCACCGTGTTCTTGAAGTCCACCGTGCGGCCCTGGCCATCGGTCATGCGCCCGTCGTCGAGCACTTGCAGCAGCACATTGAACACATCCGGATGCGCCTTTTCGACTTCGTCGAGCAGGATCACGCTGTACGGCTTGCGACGCACGGCTTCCGTCAGGTAGCCGCCCTCTTCATAACCGACATAGCCCGGAGGCGCGCCAATCAGCCGAGCGACGCTGTGCTTCTCCATGAACTCGCTCATGTCGATGCGGATGAGGTGATCGTCGGCATCGAACAGGAACATCGCCAGCGCCTTGCACAGCTCGGTCTTGCCCACACCGGTCGGCCCGAGGAACAGGAACGAACCATACGGACGGTTCGGATCCGACAGCCCGGCACGCGAACGCCGGATGGCGTCGGCCACGGCGGTAATCGCCTCGTCCTGCCCAATCACGCGCTCGTGCAGCTTGTCTTCCATGTGGAGCAGCTTTTCGCGCTCGCCCTGCATCATCTTCGAGACCGGGATGCCGGTCGCCCGCGAGACCACTTCGGCAATCTCTTCGGTGCCCACCTGCGTGCGCAACAGGCGTGGATGCGACTGCTGGCCCGCCGCTTCCGCCGCGTCGGCGTCCTTCAACTGGGCTTCGAGCTGCGGCAGCTTGCCATATTGCAGTTCAGCCACCTTGTCGAGCTTGCCTTCGCGTTGCAGCTTCGTAATGTCGGCACGCACGCGCTCGATCTCTTCCTTGACCTGGGCGCTGCCCTGTACCGCCGCCTTCTCCGCGGTCCACACTTCTTCGAGGTCGGCGTACTCGCGTTCCAGGCGCGAGATCTCTTCCTCGATCAGCGCAAGGCGCTTTTGCGAGGCTTCGTCGGTTTCCTTCTTGACGGCTTCGCGCTCGATCTTCAACTGGATCAGGCGACGGTCGAGCTTGTCCATCACTTCCGGCTTCGAGTCGATTTCCATCTTGATCTTCGACGCGGCCTCGTCGATCAAGTCGATGGCCTTGTCCGGCAGGAACCGGTCGGTGATGTAGCGCTGGCTGAGTTCCGCCGCCGCCACGATGGCCGGGTCGGTGATCTCCACCCCGTGGTGCAGCTCGTATTTCTCCTGCAAGCCACGCAGAATTGCGATCGTTGCCTCGACACTCGGCTCGTCGACGAGCACCTTCTGGAAACGACGCTCCAGCGCGGCGTCCTTCTCGATGTACTTGCGGTATTCGTCGAGTGTGGTCGCGCCGATGCAATGCAATTCGCCGCGCGCGAGCGCCGGCTTGAGCATGTTGCCCGCGTCCATGGCGCCTTCGGCCTTGCCGGCCCCCACCATCGTATGAATTTCGTCGATGAACAGGATCGTGCGCCCTTCATCCTTGGCAATGTCGCTCAGCACGCTCTTCAGCCGCTCTTCGAATTCGCCACGGAATTTCGCGCCGGCGAGCAGCCCCGCCATGTCCAGGGCAAGCACGCGCTTGTTCTTGAGCGACTCCGGCACTTCGCCATTGATGATGCGCTGCGCAAGTCCTTCCACAATGGCGGTCTTGCCCACCCCCGGCTCACCGATGAGCACCGGGTTGTTCTTCGTGCGGCGTTGCAGAATCTGGATCGTGCGACGAATTTCGTCGTCGCGGCCGATCACCGGATCGAGCTTGCCAAGCGACGCGCGCTCGGTCAGATCCAGCGTGTACTTCTTGAGGGCTTCGCGCTGATTCTCGGCATCCTGGCTGTTGACGGATTGTCCGCCGCGCACGCCTTCGATGGCGGCTTCGAGCGACTTGCGCGTCAGGCCACGCGCCCGCGCCAGTTTGCCCGTTTCGCCCTTGTCGTCGGCCAGCGCGAGCAGAAACATTTCGCTGGCGATATAGCTGTCGCCATGCTTCTGCGCTTCCTTGTCGGCCTGATTGAGCAGGCCCGCGAGTTCACGGCCGACCTGGACGTTGCCGTCGGTGCCTTGAACTTGCGGCAGCTTCGCGAGGGCCGTCTCGATGTCGTGCGCGAGCGGCTGCACCTGCACGCCGGCGCGCTGCAGCAACGAGCGCGCGGCGCCCTCGGGTTGAGCAAGCAGCGCTGCGAGAAGATGCAGCGGCTCGATGTATTGCTGGTCGCGACCGACTGCCATGCTTTGGGCATCAGCCAGCGCTTCCAGGAACTGCGTGGTGAATTTGTCTTGTCGCATCTAGGGCTCCGGTAAGAAATCTCTCTGGATCGGATGTGCGGACAAGCCCCTGCGGTTTCAAGGGGCATGGCAGCGCGACGATTGACATTGTCGTGCGAGGCCGGAACGGGTCAGCACCCGCCCCAGCATCGGGCGAGATGACGCCATACGGGGAGCGTGAAACGACCGCGGGACACGCCCGGCATTGAAGCTCATAATAGCGATTTTCAGCCTCCCGCACCACGCGTCGCGCTGACGGTAGAACGTCGAGAAGTGCCGGCGCGCCCGCCCGGGTGCCACTCGAAATGTCAGCACAAACCTCCCGCCAGCCGCCGGATCCGTGGCCCGCAACGCGCCTCGCCGAGATCGACGAAGACGCCGTGCGACTGCTCGTGAACACCTTCTACGGGCGCATCCGCGACGACGAGATGCTCGGCCCGGTGTTCCGGCAGGCGCTCGAAGGCCGCTGGGATATGCATCTGGAAAAAATGGTGGCGTTCTGGTCCAGCATCGTGCTCGGCGCCAAACGCTACCGCGGCAATGTGACGCAGGCGCATCAGCCGTTCGGCCACCTGAGCGGCGAGCATTTCAGCCGCTGGCTCGCCCTCTTCTTCGATACGCTGGACAGGCTCTTCGAACCGCAGGCCGCCTTCGCCTTCGCGGAACCGGCCATCCGGATCGCGGAAAGCCTTCAGTTGAATCTGTTCGGATGGGAATACACGCTGCCCCCGGCGCAACGGGCGCTACTCGACAGCGTGAAGCAGGCGAGGCCTGCACGGCCCCGAGAATGACACGATCGGCGATGATGGGAAATCTTCGCCGATGTTATTTGATAATCAAAGAAGAAATCAGCGGTTACCAGTCGACTCGGGCGCCCCTTCGGTCGCCCAGCGCTCGCGTGCTGCCGTGTCCGTCTCGCGCGCATCGACCCAGCGCTCGCCCTGCGGCGTCGCTTCCTTCTTCCAGAAGGGCGCCTCGGTCTTCAGATAGTCCATGATGAACTCGCAGGCAGCAAACGCATCCCCCCGATGGGCGGACGTGACGGCCACGAGCACAATCTGATCGCCGGGGCCCAGTTCGCCGTAGCGGTGAATCACCAGCGCGTCGAACAAGCGCCAACGCGCGCACGCCTGCTCGACAATCGCCGCGAGCGCCTTCTCCGTCATGCCCGGATAGTGCTCGAGCGTCATGCGCGAAACGTCGTTGCCGTCGTTCAAATCGCGCACCGTGCCCACGAAGCTCGCCACGGCCCCCACGCGCAGATCGCCTGCGCGCAGCCGTCGAATCTCCTCCGACAGGTCGAAATCCTCGGTCTGTACACGAATCGGCATGCTGGCGGTATCTCCTGTCCCGTGAATCGCTACGCTGGCGACGACATGCGGCTCAACCGCCCGTCACGGGCGGGAAGAACGCGACTTCACAGCCGTCGGTCAGCCGCGTGGCCGCCGGCACCATCGTATGGTCGAGCGCCATGCGCAGCGCGCGCTGTGCGCCGAGCGTCTCGGCCCACACCGGTCCACGGCCGCACAGCCACTGGCGCACGTCGCCCACCGTGGCAATCCCGGCGGGAACATCCACACGCTCCTCAGCGACATTGAGCGCCTCGCGGACGCTGGCGAAAAAACGAAGTTCGATCTGCATAGTCTGGCTGGCACGCCGCATCGGCGACGCACCTGTCTCTCAATATAGGAGGTCGGAGAACGGCAGGAACGCCACCGTCTGGCCGGCTTCGATACGATGCCCCGGCGGATTGTCGATGAGGCCGTCGCCCCACACGGTCGACGTCAGCACCGCCGAGCTCTGGTTGGGAAACGCGTCGAGGCCGCCCTGCTCGTTGATACGGGCGCGCACGAATTCATTGCGACGGTCCGCCTTCGTCTGCGTGAAGTCCGCGCGCATGGGAATGCGACGCGGCGTCACCGCCGTCGCGCCCAGCAAACGCAGAATGAACGGGCGCACGAACAGCAGGAACGTCACGAAGCTGGACACCGGATTGCCGGGCAGGCCGATGAAATGCGCCGTCTCGCCGCCAGCCCGATTGACCTCACCATACGCCAGCGGCTTACCCGGCTTGAGCGCGATCTGCCACAGATTGAGGCGGCCTTCGGCTTGCACGGCGGGTTTGACGTGATCCTCCTCGCCCACCGACACGCCGCCGGACGTGATGATCAGGTCGTTGCTGCGCGCCGCGTCGCGCAGAATCGCCCGGGTGGCGCCCAGATTGTCGGGCACGATGCCGTAATCGGTCATCTCGCAGCCCAGATTCTCCAGGAGCCCGCGCAGCACGAAGCGGTTCGAGTTGTAAATGCTGCCTGCACGCAGCGCCTCGCCAGGCATGGTCAGCTCGTCACCGGTGAAGAAGACGGCCACACGCAAGCGACGTGCGACTTGCAGCTTCGCCATGCCTACGGACGCCGCGAGCCCCAGCGCCGGGGCCCTCAGCCGGGTTCCGGCGGCGAGCACGACGCTGTCACGGCGAATATCCGACCCTTGCCGATTGATGAACTCCTCGACCGCCGGCCTATGGCGAATCACGATGGTCCCGTCCTCGCGCGCGTCGCACTGCTCCTGCATGACGACGGCGTCGGCCCCCGGCGGCACCGGCGCGCCCGTGAAGATGCGCGCCGCCGTGCCGCGGGCGAGCGGTTCAGGGGCGTGCCCCGCCGCAATGCGCTGCGAGACCGGCAGCACGGTCTCGTCCCCGACCAGGTCCGCGACCCGCACGGCGTAGCCGTCCATGGCACTCGTATCCATCGGCGGCACGTCCAGCGTGGCGATCACGTCGGCGGCCAGCACGCGAGCGTTGGCCGCAAGCGTGTCGACCGTCTCCTGCCGATCCAGCGGTCGGGCTGCTGCCAGCACGGCATCCAGGGCGTCTTGTGTACTCAGCATGGTGAAGGCGCGCAAGTCAAGAGAGACATCAGGGGGACAGGGCGAGCGCCGCCTTACAGGCCGGTGTGCTCGGCGATATAGGCCTTCACGCTCGCGACGTCGTTCGGCACCGTCTCGAAGCGCTGCGGCAGCGATTCGAGCTGCTCGAAGCCGGCCGGGCGCGGCGGCTCGCGATGCAACGCCTCGCGAATCGTCTCGGCGAACTTCGCCGGCTGGGCGGTCTCGAGCACCACCATCGGCACGCCGGGTTCGAGCGCTTCGCGCGCGACCTTCACACCGTCGGCCGTGTGGGTGTCGATGACCACGTCGTAACGCTTGGCGACGTCCTGGATCGTCGCAACGCGATCGGCATGCGTACTTCGCCCCGAGACAAAACCAAACTGTGCCACGCGAGCGAAGGCTTCGGTGCCCGACAGGTCGAAGCCGCCTTCGCGCTCGACTTTCGAGAGCAGCTCGGCGGTCGCGTTCGCGTCGCGGCCGAGCAGGTCAAACAGGAAACGCTCGAAGTTCGACGCCTTCGAGATATCCATGCTCGGGCTGCTGGTGTGGAACGTTTCGGCGGACTTGCGCACGCGGTAGTGACCGGTGCGGAAGAATTCGTCGAGCACGTCGTTCTCGTTCGTGGCCACGACCAGCTTGCGGATCGGCAGGCCCATCATGCGGGCGATATGGCCAGCGCAAACGTTACCGAAGTTGCCCGACGGTACCGTGAACGACACCTCGCCGTCCTGGCCCGACCGACCGCCCGTCGCCGCGAAGTAGCCCTTGAAGTAGTAGACGACCTGCGCCACGACACGGGCCCAGTTGATCGAATTGACCGTGCCGATCTTGTAGCGCGCCTTGTAAGCGTGATCGTTCGACACCGCCTTGACGATGTCCTGTGCGTCGTCGAACACGCCTTCCACCGCGAGGTTGAAGATGTTCGGATCCTGCAGGCTGTACATCTGGGCCGTCTGGAACGCACTCATCTTGCCGGCCGGCGAGAGCATGAAGACGCGAATGCCTTCCTTGCCGCGCATGGCGTACTCGGCCGCGCTGCCGGTGTCGCCGGACGTCGCGCCGAGAATGTTGAGTGCATCGCCGTGCTGCGCCAGCGCATACTCGAACAGGTTGCCCAGCAACTGCATGGCCATGTCCTTGAACGCCAGCGTCGGGCCATTCGAGAGCGCCAGCAGCGAGAGCTGCGTGCCCCCTTCGTCGCCCAGCGGCAGCAGCGGCGTGATGTCGGCCGCGTCTTCGCCCGGACGCACATTGCGGTACACCTCGGCGGTGTACGTGCGCGCCGTCAGGTCGGCCAGGATCTCGGCCGGAATGTCGCCCGCGAATTTGGCCAACACCTTCGCGGCCAGCTCGGCGTACGACAACTGGCGCCAGGCGCGCAGCTCGTCCGCTGTCACCTGCGGGTATTGCGTCGGCAGATACAGACCGCCATCCGGGGCCAGGCCGCCCAGCAGAATGCTGGAGAACGATTGCGGCTCGCCCGAGGTCAGGCCCGCGCCGCGCGTGGAGATGTATTTCATGTGGGTCGTGTCCTGTCGTATCGGTTCGTGTGGCCGGCGCTCAGCTGAGCGCCTCCATACGGATGCGCGTGACCTTCGAGAGCACGGTGTCCATCGACTCGATCTTCGCGATGGCCGTGTTGATGTGCTTCTCCTGGGTCTGGTGCGTCAGGATGATGATGTCGGTCTGATGCTCACCCTCGCGCGATTCCTTCTGCAGCAAGGCGTCGATGGAGATGTCCAGATCGGCGAGGATGCGCGTGAGTTCCGCCATCACGCCCGCGCGATCGACCACGCGCAGACGCAGGTAGTAGCTGGTCGTGACCTCGTCGATGGGCAGCACCGGGGTGTTCGACAGCGCGTCGTGCTGGAACGCCAGGTGCGGCACGCGATGCTCCGGATCGGCCGTTTGCAGACGCGTCACGTCGACGATATCGGCCACCACGGCCGAGGCGGTCGGCTCGGCGCCCGCACCCTTGCCGTAATACAGCGTGGCGCCCACGGCGTCGCCCTGCACCAGCACGGCGTTCATGGCGCCTTCCACGTTGGCGATCAGGCGCTTGGACGGAATCAGCGTCGGATGCACGCGCAATTCGATACCGGCCTCGGTGCGACGCGTGATGCCCAGCAGTTTGATGCGGTAGCCGAACTCCTCCGCATACTTGATGTCCAGCGCCGAGAGCTTGGTGATGCCTTCGACATAGGCACGCTCGAACTGCACCGGCACGCCGAACGCGATGGCGCTCATGAGCGTGAGCTTGTGCGCGGCATCAACGCCTTCGATGTCGAACGTCGGGTCTGCTTCCGCGTAGCCCAGACGTTGGGCATCGGCAAGGGCCACGTCGAAGTCGATGCCCTTGTCGCGCATCTCTGAAAGAATGAAGTTCGTGGTGCCGTTGATGATGCCGGCGATCCACTCGATGCGGTTGGCGGTCAGGCCCTCGCGCAGCGCCTTGATGATGGGAATGCCCCCAGCGACGGCCGCTTCGAAGGCGACCATCACGTTGGCCTTGCGCGCGGCAGCGAAAATCTCGTTGCCGTACAGGGCCAGCAGCGCCTTGTTGGCCGTGACCACGTGCTTGCCGTTCTCGATCGCCTTGAGGACCAGTTCCTTCGTGAGGTCGTAGCCGCCGATGGTCTCGACCACGACATCGATGTCCGGATCGTTGACCACGTCGAACGGATCGCCCGTCACGACAGCGGCGCTGCCCACGAGGCCTCGGGCGCGTTCGACATTGCGCACTGCGACCTTCGTAATCTCGATCCCCCGGCCGGCGCGACGTTGAATTTCTTCCTGGTTGCGAGCCAGTACCTGGAAGGCACCGTAGCCTACCGTGCCAAGGCCGAGCAGGCCCACTTTGATCGGTTTCATGCGGTTTTACTCAAAAGTCGAAATCGGGTGGCGCGCATCACTTGCCGTGGCGACGGCGATAACCGTCAAGGAAGCGGGCAATGCGACTGATGGCGTCTTCCAGGTCGCCCTCGTGAGGCAGGAACACAACGCGGAAATGGTCGGGATGCATCCAGTTGAAGCCGCTGCCTTGCACCAGCAGGACCTTCTCTTCAAGCAGCAACTGGAGAATGAAGTCCTGATCGTTGGCGATGGGATACATCGCCGGATCGAGACGCGGGAACAGGTACAGCGCGGCCTTCGGCTTCACGCAGGTCACGCCGGGAATGTCGGTGAGCATGCGGTGCGCGATCTCGCGCTGCTCGTACAGGCGTCCGCCTGGCACGATCAGGTCCTTGATGCTCTGGTAGCCGCCGAGCGCCGTCTGGATGGCGTACTGGCCCGGCACGTTCGGGCACAAGCGCATCGAGGCCAGGATGTTCAGCCCTTCGATGTAGTCGCTCGCCGGACGCTTGTCGCCCGACACGACCATCCAGCCCGCGCGGTAACCGCACGCGCGATAGCTTTTGGACAGGCCGTTGAACGTGATGGTGAGCACGTCCTCGGACAGCGAACCGATCGAGGTGTGCTCCGCGCCGTCGTAGACGATCTTGTCGTAGATCTCGTCGGCGTAAATGATGAGCTTGTGCTCACGCGCGAGGGCGACGATGTCTTTGAGCAGTTCGTCCGAGTACAGCGCGCCGGTCGGGTTGTTCGGGTTGATGATGACGATCGCGCGCGTATTCGGCGTGATCTTCTTGCGGATGTCGGCGAGATCCGGCTGCCAGTCCGCCTGCTCGTCGCAGACGTAATGCACCGGCGTGCCGCCCGACAGGCTGACGGCGGCCGTCCAGAGCGGGTAGTCGGGCGCGGGCACCAGCACCTCGTCGCCATCGTTGAGCAGCGCCTGCATGGCCATCACGATCAGCTCGGAGGCCCCGTTGCCGAGGTAGATGTCGTCGAGCTGGACGTCCTTGATGCGCTTTTGCTGGCAGTAGTGCATGATCGCCTTGCGCGCCGCAAACACGCCCCGCGAGTCCGAATAACCGGCCGAATTCGGCAGATTTCGGATCATGTCCTGCACGATCTCGTCGGGCGGCTCGAAACCGAACGGCGCCAGATTGCCGATGTTCAGTTTGATGACGCGATGACCCTCGTCTTCCATGCGTTTGGCATGTTCGAGCACGGGTCCACGAATGTCGTAGCAGACATTCTGCAATTTCAGCGATTTGAGGATCGGTTTCACGGCGGTTGTGGTCTTGGCGGGCGGCGCAGGGGTCCGGACGAGCCGGCAGGCAGGCGGGACGCACGACGCACCGGCGATCGGACGGCGATGTGCGCGAAGCGCACAGGGCACCGCATTTCCCCGGTTTAGGCGTGGCAAATGCCGCACTGCAACGGTTTTGCCGTGCTGCGTACGGCAAAAAGCTATAATTTAGCCAATTATGACAGAGTTCGGCAATGCATCATTGACGGTTTGCGCCATGCGAGGCAAGATGCCCGCCCGTTGAACGATCTGCCGACGTGCATCCACCCCCGGGGCAAGCCCTGGGCAGGGAATCTTTCTAAAGTGAAACTGCATCAAGACCCGTCGCAAGCATTGAACACGGTCACCGGCTACGGCCGGGGCTATGTCGAGGTCAACAAGATTCGTCACGAGCACAGCGTGATCATTGCGCCCGAGGGCGAGATCCAGGCCTGGCCGGTGTCGCGCTTCGACGCGCTCGAATCCGCCCATTTCGACCAATTGCATGCCCTCGCCCCCGAAGTCGTGATCTTCGGCAGCGGTGAGCGCCTGCGCTTCGCGCATCCGCGCCTGACCACGTCGCTCACCAGCCGGCGCGTTGGCGTCGACTCCATGGACACCCAGGCCGCCTGCCGCACCTACAACATCCTGATGAGCGAAGGGCGCCGCGTCGTGCTCGCCCTGCTCATCGAGACCGAGGCGACTGCGTGAGCCGCCGCCCGCTCGCCTCCGGCCTGCAGGCTGCCGCCCCCCTCGCGTCCTCTCCCCTGCCCGCCCCCGCCTCGCCGCCCGCGGCCTACCCGCTCTCGCCGACCGCTTTCTGGCTACTGCTCGTGGCGTTCGCGCTCGTGTGGTTCGGCGTGCTCGACTACCGCCACCTGATCGCGAGCGACGAAGGCCGTTACGCGGAAATGGCGCGCGAGATGTGGGTCACGGGCGACTGGATCACGCCGCGCTACAACGGCTACAAGTATTTCGAGAAACCGCCGCTGCAAACGTGGATGAATGCGCTCACGTTCGCGGCATTCGGGCTTGGGGAATGGCAAGCCCGGCTGTGGACCGCGCTCACGGGGTTCGCGGGCGTGCTGATGGTCGGTTTTACCGGCCGGCGCGTGTTCAATGCCCGCGTGGGTCTGTTCGCGGCCGTCGCACTCGCCAGCGCGCCGCTGTGGTCGTTGCTCGGGCACTTCAACGTGCTGGACATGGGCCTGTCGTTTTTCATGGGGCTCTCGCTGTGCGCCCTGCTGCTGGCACAGCGCCCGGGGCTTGCGCGCCCCGCCGTGCGCGCCTGGATGTGGCTGTGCTGGGCGGCCATGGCGCTCGCCGTGCTGAGCAAGGGGCTCGTCGGCATCGTGCTGCCGGGCGCCGTGCTCGTGCTCTATACGCTCATTGCACGGGACTGGGCCTTGTGGCGACGCCTGTACCTGGGCAGCGGCCTGATCGTTTTTTTCGCGCTGGCGGCCCCGTGGTTCGTGCTGGTGCAAATGCGCAACCCCGAATTCTTCGACTTCTTCTTCATCAACGAGCACTTCCGACGCTTCGCGATGGAGGGCCATAACCGCGATGGCGCGCCGTGGTATTTCGTGCCCGTGTTCCTCGTCGGCTTCCTGCCCTGGCTGTCGGTCCTGCCGGGCACCGTACGCGCCACGCTGCGCATGCCCCGCCAGCCCAACGGTTTCGCCCCCGCGCTGATGCTGTGGGTGTGGTCGGCGTTCATCTTCGTGTTTTTCAGCGCCTCGCACTCGAAGCTGATCTCGTATCTGCTGCCCATCGCGCCGGCCATGGCGCTGCTCGTCGGCCTGTATCTGGCGCAATTGCGGCGCGACACCGTGCGCTTGCACCTGGCCGGTTATGCGATCCTGCTGATTGCCGCGCTCGTGATGGTGGCCATCTTCGCGGGACGCCCCGGGAACGTGCGCAATCCGAACGAGTTGTACAAGGCGTTCCAGATCTGGCTGTATGTCGCGATCGGCCTCGGCCTGGCCGGCACGCTCGTGGCATGGCGACTGGCGCGCCATAGCGCGCGGCGCGCGCTGCTCACCTTTGCCGGCGGCATGCTGTTGCTCGTGAGCGTCGGCGGCATGGGACACGAAGTGTTCGGGCGCCAAAGCTCAGGCGTGTTGCTCGTGCCGGCCATCAAGGCCGAGATGCAGCGTCTCGGGCCGAATGTGCCGTTCTATTCGGTCAATGTGCTCGATCACACCCTGCCGTACTACCTCGGCCGCACGATGATCATGGTGCAGCACCCGGACGAACTGGAATTCGGTGTGAAGCAGGAGCCGCAGAAATGGCTGCCCACGCTCGACGACTTCTACGCCCGCTGGCGCACCGCCCCGAAAGCGCTCGCGCTGGTCGATCCGGACACGTTCGGCAAGCTCGAAACCGAGCACTTGCCCATGCGGATCGTCGCGCGTGACGCGCGCCGTATCGTAATCGCCAAACCGCAGGCGGAAGACAACGTAAAATAGCGCATCTGGCTTTCGTTCGATCCGTTTGCCGTTGACGGCTTTGGCCGGAGACAGCGACGACAACAGGCTGATGCGCTTAGGGAAACTAAGCGCCAGCCCATTTGCGGTATCCATAATTATTCACAAACGTTCATCAACGTTCCATGAATCTCGCCACATTTTCACTTATTCTCACGGGCGTACTGCTCAATGCATGCGCCCAGTTGTTGCTCAAGGCCGGCGCCAGCTCGATCGGCGCGCTTGAGTTCACGCGTGCCAACATCGTGCCCATCGGCCTCAAGCTGGCCACGCAAGTGCCGATCATGGGCGGGCTCGTCTGTTATGCGATCAGCGTGGTCGTCTGGATTCTGGCACTCTCGCGCGTCGAGGTCTCGATCGCGTACCCGATGCTCTCGCTCGGCTACGTGGTGAATGCCTTTGCCGCGTGGTACCTGTTTGGCGAGGCGCTGTCCATGCAGCGTGTCGTCGCCATCGGCATCATCCTGGTCGGCGTTTATATTCTTGCGCGCAGCTAAGGCTGCTGACGGACCGAAATCACGGACGCGCCGCAACAAGCAAGCGCTGGCGCGTCTCCCCCTGTTTATCTGAGGCTTGGTCTTAATCATGAGCGACTCGGCAACCGCCCAACCGAATCTTCCGTTTCTGCCGTTCACGCGGCCGAGCATCGACGACGCCACCATCGCCGGCGTTACCGAGGTGCTGCGTTCTGGCTGGATCACCTCCGGCCCGCAAGTGCAGGCCTTCGAGAAGGCCTTGTCCGACTATTTTGGCGGACGCCCGGTGCGCGTCTTCAACTCGGGCACCGCGACGCTGGAAATCGGCCTGCGCCTCGCCGGCGTGCAAGACGGTGACGAAGTGATCACCACGTCGCTGTCGTGGGTCGCCACGGCCAACGTGATTCTGGAAGTCGGCGCGACGCCCGTATTCGTCGACGTCGACCCGGCGACCCGCAATCTCGATCTCGATCTGCTCGAAAAGGCGATCACGCCCAGGACGCGCGCGATCATCCCGGTCTATCTGGCCGGGCTGCCGCTCGACATGGACCGGCTGTACGACATCGCGCGCCGTCACAACCTGCGCGTGATCGAGGACGCCGCGCAAGCCATGGGCTCGACATGGGGCGGCAAGCGCATCGGTGCCTTCGGCGACCTCGTCTCGTTCAGCTTCCACGCCAACAAGAACCTGACCTCCATCGAAGGCGGCGCGCTCGTCTTCAACAATGAGGACGAAGCCCGCCTGGCCGAGAAGTACCGTCTGCAGGGCGTGACCCGCACCGGCTTCGATGGCATGGACGTTGACGTGCTCGGCGGCAAGTTCAACCTCACGGACGTCGCTGCACGCGTGGGCCTCGGCCAGATGCCGCATCTGGCGGAATTCAACCGCCGTCGCTCGGCGCTGGCGCGGCTGTATTTCGACACGTTGGCGGGCGGCGCGGCCGTGGCGCTTGGCCTCGGCCTGCCGCACGCCGACTTCACGAACTCGAACTGGCACATGTTCCAGGTCGAGCTGCCGCTGGCGCGCCTCACGATCGACCGCGCGGGTTTCATGGAAAAACTCAAGGCGCGCGGCATCGGCAGTGGCGTGCATTACCCGGCCATCCACCTGTTTACGCTCTACCGCGGGCTCGGCTTCCGGGAAGGGCAGTTCCCGCATACGGAGCGTCTGGGCCGTTCGATCCTGACGTTGCCTCTCTTCCCCGCCATGGCGGATGCCGACGTTGCGCGCGTCTGCGAAGCCGTCAACGCCCTCTGCGCCGACCATCAAAAATGACCTGTCCCCAACTCTCCATCGTCATCCCGGTATATAACGAAGAGGCCGGACTCGCCGCCCTCTTCGCCCGGCTGTATCCGGCGCTCGACAAGCTGGGCGTGGCTTATGAAGTGGTGTTCGTCAACGACGGCAGCCGCGACCGCTCGGCCGCCTTGCTTGCCGAGCAGTTCCGTGCGCGCCCGGACACGACGCGCGTGGTGCTGTTCAACGGCAACTACGGACAACACATGGCCATCCTGGCCGGCTTCGAACACACGCGTGGCGAATGGGTCGTCACGCTCGACGCCGACCTGCAGAACCCGCCCGAGGAAATCGGCAAGCTCGTCGAGAAACTGGCGGCCGGGCACGACTACGTGGGCACGGTGCGCATGAACCGTCAGGACACATGGTTCCGCCGCCATGCCTCGCGCGCGATGAACCGCTTGCGTGAGCGCATCACGCGCATTCGCATGACCGACCAGGGCTGCATGCTGCGCGGCTACAGCCGTCATATCGTCGACACGGTCAATCAGTGCCGTGAGATCAACACGTTCATTCCGGCGCTGGCCTACACGTTTGCGCAGAACCCCACCGAAGTCGACGTCGCCCACGAAGAACGCTTCGCCGGCGAGTCGAAGTATTCGCTCTATAGCCTGATTCGTCTGAATTTCGACCTCGTCACCGGCTTCTCGGTGGTGCCGTTGCAGTGGCTCTCGGGCGTCGGCATCACGCTGTCGGCGGCCTCCGGTCTGCTGTTCGTCGTGCTGATGGCCCGCCGCTTCCTCTTCGGCTCGGAAGTTCAGGGCGTGTTCACGCTGTTCGCCGTCACGTTCTGCCTGCTGGGCGTGATTCTGTTCGGCATGGGCCTGCTCGGCGAGTACATCGGCCGCATTTATCAGCAGGTTCGCCAGCGTCCGCGCTATCTGGTACAAGCGGTGCTGGAGGACCCGTCGTCCGGCCAATCAGACAAGGGCACCAGCGTGACGTCGAGCGTGCGTCAGACGACCGGCGCCACGGAACTGGGATCGCACGCCTCATGAGCGCCCCAGTGCCCCAAGCCGCCAAAGCTGTCGTCTTTGCGTATCACAACGTGGGCGTGCGCTGCCTGCAGGTGCTGCTCGCGCGCGGTGTCGACGTCGCACTCGTCGTCACCCATCAGGACAATCCGAACGAGAACATCTGGTTCGGCAGCGTGGCCCGTGTCGCCGCCGAGCACGGTATCCCAGTCGTCACCCCCGACGATCCGGCCGATCCCGCGCTCGCCGCACAACTGCGCGCCATCGCGCCGGATTTCATCTTTTCCTTTTACTATCGCCACATGATTCCCGTGGCGGTGCTCGAAATCGCCTCGCGCGGCGCGTTCAACATGCACGGGTCGCTGCTGCCGAAGTATCGCGGCCGCGTACCGGTGAACTGGGCCGTTTTGAAGGGCGAAACGGAAACGGGCGCGACGCTGCACGAGATGGCCGCCAAGCCGGATGCCGGCGCCATCATCGACCAGACCGCCGTGCCGATCCTGCCGGACGATACGGCGGGCGAGGTCTTCGAGAAAGTCACGGTCGCCGCCGAGCAGACGCTCTGGCGCTGCCTGCCAGGCCTGATCGCCGGCACGGCACCGCGACAGGTGAACGAACTGAGCGCAGGTAGCTACTTCGGCGGACGCAAGCCGGAAGACGGCCGCATCGACTGGTCGAAGCCCGCAAAAGACGTCTACAACCTCATTCGCGCGGTCGCGCCGCCCTATCCGGGGGCGTTTACCGATGTGGCGGACCGTCGCTGGGTTGTCACGCACGCCCGTTTGTCACGCGCGCCGGCGCCCGCCGGTTTGCCCTGCGGACTGCAAGTAGTGGATAATGCGCTCCTTGGCGTTTGTGGCGACGCAAATGCTGTCGTCATTCATGAACTAATGCTGGACGGCAAAGCAGTCACGCCGGCACAGTTTTCCCAGCTCAATCACTGACCGCAATATGAAAAAAGTCCTGATTCTCGGTGTCAACGGGTTCATCGGCCACCATCTGTCGAAGCGCATCCTGGAGACGACCGACTGGGAAGTTTATGGCATGGACATGCTCACCGATCGCCTCGGCGATCTGATCAACCACGAGCGCATGCACTTCTTCGAAGGCGACATCACGATCAACAAAGAGTGGGTCGAGTACCACATTCGCAAGTGCGACGTGATTCTGCCGCTCGTCGCCATCGCCACGCCGGCCACCTACGTGAAGGCTCCGCTGCGTGTGTTCGAACTCGACTTCGAGGCGAACCTGCCGATCGTGCGCTCGGCCGTGAAGTACGGCAAGCACCTGGTGTTCCCGTCGACCTCCGAGGTCTACGGCATGTGCACCGACGGCGAGTTCGATCCGGAAAACTCGCCGCTGATCTATGGCCCGATCAACAAGCCGCGCTGGATCTACGCGTGTTCGAAGCAGCTCATGGATCGTGTGATCTGGGGCTACGGCATGCAGGAAGGCCTGAATTTCTCGCTGTTCCGCCCGTTCAACTGGATCGGCGCCGGCCTCGACTCGATCTACACGCCGAAGGAAGGTTCGTCGCGCGTAGTCACGCAGTTCCTCGGCCACATTGCTCGCGGCGAGAATATCAGCCTGGTCGACGGCGGCAGCCAGAAACGCGCCTTTACCGACATTGACGACGGTATCGACGCCCTGGTGCGCATCATCGATAACAAGAACAACATTGCCAGCGGCAAGATTTACAACATCGGCAACCCGACGAATAACTTCTCGGTGCGCGAGCTGGCCAACATGATGCTCAAGCTGGCCGCCGAATATCCCGAGTACGCTGACACGGCCAAGAAGGTTCAACTCGTCGAGACCTCGTCGGGCGCCTACTATGGCAACGGCTATCAGGACGTGCAGAATCGCGTGCCGAAGATCGAGAACACCATGCAGGAACTCGGCTGGGCACCGACCACGTCGATGGACGACGCGTTGCGCAAGATTTTCGAAGCGTATCGTGGCCATGTCGCCGAAGCGCGCCGTCTGGTCGAGGCCGAGTAAGGAACAGTCAGGGACATCCGCGACACGGTCGGGCGGCCTGCGTCAGGCCTACCGCCTCGGGGTTACGGGCAGCGCATTGCCGCCCATTGCAGCCCTTCGCATTGCACGCCCGGTGCGCCCTCGGCGCATCGGGCGTTTTTGACTCGGTAGTTTGTTTCGCAGTTCAGGATATCGCTCGAAGTCATTGCGATATCTCACTCAAGGGCGGCTATGGCCAACATTGTCCTGAAGATCGACGTCGACACGCTGCGCGGCACACGCGAAGGCGTGCCCAATCTGCTCGCCGCACTGGCCGAGCACGAGGCGCAAGCGACGTTCCTGTTCAGCCTCGGGCCGGACCACACCGGTTGGGCACTCAAGCGTGTCTTCCGTCCTGGCTTTTTGAAGAAAGTTTCACGCACTTCGGTGGTCGAGCACTACGGCTTCAAAACGCTCATGTACGGCACGTTGCTCCCCGGCCCGGACATCGGGCGGCGTGCGGCCGACGTCATGCGCACTGTGCGAGACGCGGGCCACGAGACCGGCATCCACACGTGGGACCACACGTATTGGCAAGACAACGTGCGCACACGCGACGCCGCCTGGACGCAACATCAGATGTCGCAAGCCCATGCGCGCTTCCTCCAGGTTTTCGGTGCGCCGCCGCGCACGCATGGGGCAGCCGGCTGGCAGATGAATCCGCACGCGTTTCGGCAGATCGACGCCTGGGGCATGAAGTATGCGTCTGACGGACGCGGCATCGCCCCGCACTACCCCATCGTCGATGGCGTGCGTCTACAGCATGTGCAGATGCCGACGACCCTGCCGACGGTCGACGAGTTGCTGGGCATCGACGGTCGTGACCTCGACGGCGTGGCCGAGCATCTGCTTGCCCTGACCCGCGATCCGGCGCAAGATCACGTGTTCACCCTTCACGCAGAACTCGAAGGGCAGAAACTGGCCCCGCTGTTCCGTCAATTGCTGGCTGGATGGCGCCGCCAGGGACACGCCCTGGTGACGATGGGCCAATACTACGAGACGCTCGATCTTGCCTCGCTACCGGCGCATCCCGTCGTGTGGGGCGAAATTCCGGGCCGCTCGGGCGATCTGATTCTCGAGGGCCAGGCCACTGCCTGAACCCGCTTTCGATCCACTTCCCCGTTCCGGCCTTGCAAGGCCACCCAAGGAGACCATAGTGACGGTAGCCATCGACACCCCCGTGCCCGATTTCACCGCACCGGCCACCGGCGGCGATTTTTCGCTCAAGGCGCATCGCGGCCAGAAGGTGGTGATCTATTTTTACCCGAAGGACAATACCCCCGGCTGCACGACGGAAGGCATGAACTTCCGCGACAACTACGATCAGTTTCAGGCAGCCGGGGCGCAAATCGTTGGCGTGTCGCGCGACAGCCTTCGCTCGCATGAAAACTTCCAGCGAAAACTCGAACTGCCCTTCCCGCTGATCTCGGACGGCGACGAAGCAGTTTGCCAATTGTTCGGTGTCATCAAGCTGAAAAAACTGTATGGCAAGGAACATCTGGGGATCGAACGCAGCACGTTCCTGATCGACGAAAAAGGCGTATTGCGCAACGAATGGCGCGGCGTACGTGTGCCCGATCACGTTACCGAAGTGCTGTGCGTCGTGCAGGCGCTCTGATCCGCTGGAGGGCTTGTCAGTGCCGCGGCGCATCGGGCGCCGGGCATCGTCGCCGGCCCCGCGCAAGCGCGCTTCTGTCGCGTGTTGCACGAGGACCGAAGGCGACCGCCAGTGCGGACATTCGGCGCTATACAAGCACGGCAAGAGACGTTATAGTCAGCCGTAATGATGAAGCGCATTGAACCAGACTATTGCAGGCGTTGCCACGGCGGCGCCTTCAGCCAAGCCGCCTCTCCGGTGCGTCCGGGCAGGCGGCTTTTTTGTTGCCGGGACGTGGGGTACCGCAGTCTGTCCCGGCCGAGTCGTGTTGTGTTTTCTTGAACGGGAAATCTATGCCATTGCCATCGGCGCCGACCAAACCGGGCTCGTTGCTCGCCCCGGAACAATTCCCCACTCGCCTCAAACCTTCGCGCACGGAGGCCAAGAAACCGATCCCCTCGTCTGAGCAACTCGCACTGGGCGAGACGTCCGGTGCCACGGGTGCCGGCGCGGCCGAATTGAAGGTCGTGCCTAAACCCTCGGCGGCACCGCAGACGACAGTACAACCGTCGCCTGTCGCACGCTCGCCCCAGTCGCCGCCGGCGGCCGAGTCGAACGGGGCAACACCGTCCCTCAAGGCCGTCAAGCCTACGTCAACGGGCACGGGTTCGAAACGGGCACGTCTGAAGGACCAGGAACCCGCCAAGCTCTTCGTGCTCGACACGAACGTGCTCATGCACGACCCAAGCAGCCTGTTCCGCTTCGAAGAGCACGACGTCTATCTGCCGATGATGACGTTGGAAGAGTTGGACAATCACAAGAAGGGCATGTCGGAAGTGGCGCGCAATGCGCGTCAGGTGAGCCGCACCCTTGACGGGCTGGTCGCCGAGAGCGGCACGAAGTCGATGGTCGAAGGCATCCTCCTCTCGCGGCTTGGCAACAAGGACGCCACGGGGCGCCTGTACTTCCAGACCGACCTGACCGACGTGCCGCCGCTCGACGGGTTGCCGCAAGGCAAGGCCGACAATCAGATTCTCGGCGTCGTGCGGGCATTGCAGGACAAGTTCCGCGATCGCCAGGTCGTGCTGGTGTCGAAGGACATCAACATGCGCGTCAAGGCGCATGCGCTTGGCCTGCCCGCGGAAGACTACTTCAACGACAAGGTGCTCGAGGACAGCGATCTGCTCTACTCGGGCGTGATGCCCCTGCCGACGGACTTCTGGACCAAGCACGGCAAGGGTATGGAGAGCTGGCAGGACAATCGCACCGGCACCACGTTCTATCGCATTACCGGGCCGCTCTGCGCGAGCTTCCTCATCAACCAGTTCGTCTATCTGGAGACGAACAACGGCGAGGCGCCGTTCTACGCGCAGGTTCGCGAGATCAACGGCAAGACGGCGCTGCTGCAAACGCTGCGCGACTATGGACACCACAAGAACAACGTGTGGGGCATCACGGCGCGCAACCGGGAGCAGAACTTCGCGCTGAACCTGCTGATGAATCCCGAAGTGGACTTCATCACGCTGCTCGGTCAGGCCGGTACCGGCAAGACGCTACTGGCGCTGGCCGCTGGTCTGGCGCAAACGCTTGACGAGAAGCGCTACAACGAAATCATCATCACGCGCGCGACCGTGCCCGTCGGTGAAGATATCGGCTTCCTGCCGGGCACCGAGGAAGAGAAGATGCAACCGTGGATGGGCGCGTTCGACGACAACCTGGAAGTGCTGCAAAAGACCGACGATTCCGCCGGCGAATGGGGCCGCGCGGCCACGCAGGAACTGATTCGCTCGCGACTCAAGGTCAAGAGCATGAACTTCATGCGCGGTCGTACGTTCGTGAACAAGTTCGTCATCATCGACGAGGCGCAGAACCTTACGCCGAAGCAGATGAAGACGCTCGTCACGCGTGCCGGCCCGGGGACCAAGCTGATCTGTCTGGGCAACATCGCGCAGATCGATACGCCGTACCTGACCGAAGGCAGCTCGGGCCTCACCTACGTGGTCGATCGATTCAAGGGATGGGGACACAGCGGGCACGTCACGCTGGCGCGCGGCGAACGTTCGCGTCTGGCCGACTACGCGGCGGAAATCCTCTGACGTCTGCCGACCGCGGACGGCGAGCAGCTTCGTTCTACGCGCTTCGCTCCACGCTCAACACGACGGCGCCTTCGGGCGCCGTTTTTCTTGACCGCCGGCGTCGCCAAGGCGGCGCGCACCGACGACAGCGTCGTCCGGGAATCCGCTGATTTGTGACGTCGATGCCACAGAACGCCCGTCTTTCGGCGCGTTTACGGTGCATCGACCCGATAAGCATCGTAAACTCGGCGCATGCGACTGTTCTCTCGCCTCCTCGCTCGCGACGTGACGCATCCGGCCGTCCTGCCGAACGCGTGGGGCCGTTGCGTGGGTGCGCTGGCGCTGACGTTGCTGGTCGCGGCTTGTTCGTCGGGCCCATCAATCCGACAAGGCGGCAGTGCGAACTATGGCAACCGCACGATGGGGCCGGAGCGCAGCGCGGGTCAGGAGGAGATTACGCTCGAAGCGATGAGCCTCGTTGGCATTCCTTACCGCTACGGCGGCAATACCCCGGATTCCGGTTTCGATTGCAGCGGCCTCGTGCGCTATGTCGTGGCGCGCGCCGCCGGCGTGAACCTGCCCCGCACGACGGCCGACATGAGTGGTGTGGGCACACCGTTGGCGCGCGACGACCTCGCCTCGGGCGATCTTATCTTCTTCAACACGACGGGACGCGCCCACTCGCACGTAGGCATCTACGTGGGTCAGGGGCAGTTCGTACACGCGCCGAACACCGGCGGCACAGTGCGCCTGGAGAGTCTCTTCATTCCATATTGGGCACGCCGGATCGATGGTGTTCGACGCGTCGCAGCGAACAAGGCACCCGCAGGTAATACGACTTACGTGAATCGGTCGGCGCCGGCCTCGCTCGCTCAGTCGCCCGCCGCGGCAACGCCACCGAGCGAGCCTGTGAACCCATCGAATACCGCACCGAACCACCCGCTTACCGGGGCGACTCCGTCTCCGATGGTAGCGCCGCAGGTCTTGGTGCCGAGTCGCACAGCCAACCTTGCCGCCCCAGCCCCGCAGGACGACGATCCCATCGCTCGCTTCGCCAACAGCTCGATGTAATCACTTCCGGCAGACGAGCATCGGTTGAGCGTGAATTGAAGGATCAGCGCAGGTGGGCAAGCAGCGTCGCCGCGCCGCCGACATTGATCGCGACGCCCACCAGTGTGGTGACCGGACGGCGATGCAAGCAACGATGGATCAATGCAGTCATGTTAGCCTCCCACGGGAATCGATTAAACACTATGACGGAATAGTAATTGATCGCTATTGGCTATAGAAATTGATTCTCTCGATGGCCTCGATGCGGCCTGCCAATGGCGCCATGCCGCCCGCGGGGGGCTAAAGCAGGACACAAAAAAAGCGGCCGAAGCCGCTTTTTTTGTTGCCCGGGCGGGTCACACCGTCATGAGACGGCAGCCCGCCGAACCGACATCACAGAATCTGCTTGCCGACCCACCACGCGATCGCGGCGATGAACGCCGAGGCCGGGATCGTCAGCACCCATGCCCAGACGATGTTGCCTGCCACCCCCCAGCGCACCGCAGAGAGCTTGCGCGTGGCGCCAACGCCCACGATGGCGCCGGTGATGGTGTGCGTGGTCGAGACGGGCACGCCGAGCCACGACGCGAAGAACAGCGTAAACGCCCCGCCGGTTTCGGCACAGAAGCCACCGACCGGCTTGAGCTTGGTGATCTTCTGCCCCATCGTGCGCACGATGCGCCAGCCACCGAACATGGTGCCCAGACCGATCGCCAGATAGCAGCCCACGATCACCCACAGCGGCGGTTCCGCAGCCTCCTGCGGCCACATGCCCGCGGCGATCAGCAACATCCAGATGATACCGATGGTCTTCTGGGCATCGTTACCGCCGTGTCCCAGGCTGTACATACCGGCCGAAATCAGCTGCAGGCGGCGGAACCAGCGGTCGACGCGCGCGGGTGGCGTTCGGAAGAACAACCAGGACACCAGCAGCATGAAGAACGAACCGAGCACGAAACCGAGCAGCGGCGAGATGAAAATGAACGCGACCGTTTGCAGCAGTCCACTCGTGACAAGCGAACCCGTGCCGGCCTTGGCCACCGCAGCGCCGACCAATCCACCGATCAGCGCGTGCGACGAACTCGACGGAATGCCGTAGTACCAAGTAATCACGTTCCACGCGATCGCCCCGACGAGGGCGCCGAAGATCACGTAGTGATCCACGATTTCGGGATGAACCGTCCCCTTGCCCACCGTCGCCGCGACTTTCAGATGAAAGACGAACAGCGCGATCACGTTGAACATGGCGGCAAAAGCCACCGCCTGATGCGGCTTGAGCACGCCCGTCGAGACCACCGTGGCGATCGAGTTGGCGGCGTCGTGGAAGCCATTCATGAAGTCGAACAGGAGCGCAAGTGCGACCAACAGTCCGATCAGCCAAAGGCTGATGTGCAGCGTTGCCATCGAAAGTCTCCGCTCAGGCGTTTTCCAGCACAATGCCTTCGATGATGTTGGCAACGTCCTCGCACTTATCGGTCACCGATTCGAGCAATTCGGACACGGCCTTTTGCTTGATCAGCTCCTTCACGTCGGATTCTTCGCGAAACAGCTTCGAGAGCGACGCACGCAACAGGCGGTCGGCGTCCGATTCGAGCCCGTCGATTTCCTCGCAGAGCTTCAGGATCTCGCGCGCGCGATCCATGTCATTGAGCAGCGCCACGGTGCTTTGCACCCGTTCGCAACACTTCACACAAATCTCACCCAGCGTGCGCGCCTCGGACGGCACGCTCTTGACGTCGTACATCCACACGGCTGTCGCCACGTCCTCCATCAGATCCAGGATGTCGTCCATCGTGCTGATCAACTTGTGGATTTCATCGCGATCGAACGGCGTGATGAACGTCTTGTGCATCAGGTCGATGGTCTCGTGCGTGATGCGATCCGCTTTCTTCTCGTTGTTCTGCACGGCAACGGTGCGTGCCTCGGCATTGGGCAGATCGTTGAGCATGGCAGACAGCTCGCGGCTGCCGGCAACCATACACGCCGCGTGCTGGTTGAACAGCTCAAAGAACTTGCCCTCGGTGGGCATGAAGCGACCGAACATTATTGGAAAACTCCGGATATTAATAGGGGACGGGTCGACACAAAAACGTCACATTCTACCTCGTTGCGGGCGCGCGTTACCGCACGCCCTTACGAATGGGCGGAAATCAATGCGTCAATATTGGGGACCGGCCAGATTGTCGAACTTGGTATACGCACCGATGAACGCCAGACGCACCTGACCGATAGGACCATTACGCTGTTTTGCGATGATGATCTCGGCAGTGCCCTTGTCGGGCGTATCGGGGTTGTACACTTCGTCGCGATAGATGAACAGGATGATGTCGGCATCCTGTTCGATAGCACCCGATTCACGCAAGTCCGACATGACCGGACGCTTGTTCGGGCGTTGTTCAAGACTGCGGTTGAGCTGTGAGAGCGCGATCACCGGCACGTTCAGCTCCTTGGCGAGCCCCTTGAGCGAACGCGAAATCTCGGAGATTTCGGTCGCGCGGTTCTCGCCGTTGCCCGAACCGCTCATGAGCTGGAGGTAATCGATGATGATCAGCCCCAGCTTGCCGCACTGACGTGCCAGACGCCGTGCGCGCGCGCGCAACTCCATCGGATTGAGCGCAGGCGTCTCGTCGACGAAAAGCTGCGTCTCGTTCATCTTCTGCATGGCGTGCGTGAGCTTCGGCCAGTCTTCGTCGACCAGCTTGCCGGTGCGAAGACGATGCTGATCGAGACGCCCCACCGACCCCAGCATACGCATGGCCAGCTGCGTGCCCGGCATTTCCATCGAGAACACGGCGACCGGCAGCCCCTCTTCCACGGCGATATGCTCGCCGATGTTCATCGAGAAGGTTGTCTTACCCATCGAAGGACGGCCCGCCACGATGATCAGATCGCCGCCGTTGAAACCCGACGTCATGCGATCCAGGTCGACGAAGCCCGTCGGAATACCGGTGATGTCGCTCCCGCCTTCGCGGTGGTACAACTCGTCGATGCGCTCGACCACCTGCGTGAGCAGCGGCTGCAGTTCAAGGAAGCCGTTCGTGCTGCGCGAGCCTTCTTCCGCGATGGCAAACACCTTCGCTTCCGCCTCGTCGAGCATCTGACGCACTTCCCTGCCCTGTGGATTGAAAGCATCTGACGCAATTTCGTCGGCGACTGTCACGAGCTTGCGCAACACCGCACGGTCGCGCACGATTTCCGCGTAACGACGAATGTTCGCGGCACTCGGCGTATTCTGCGCCAGGGCGTTCAGGTAGGCGAGCCCGCCCACGTCCTCGGCTTTGCCGGCCGAGGTGAGCGATTCGAAAACGGTGATCACGTCGGCAGGACGGTCGCTGGCGATCAACCGACCGATGTGCTGATAGATCAGCCGGTGGTCATAGCGGTAGAAGTCCGATTCAGCCAGAAAGTCGCCGATTCGATCCCACGCCCCGTTGTCGAGCAGCAGCCCACCGAGCACGGATTGCTCCGCCTCGATAGAGTGCGGCGGCACTTTGAGGGAATCGAGTTGGGGATCGGGAGCGTTCATGCCGGGCATTATACCGCCCCCGCGCTCACGATCCGATCCGGCGAAATCGCGCTTGCGCGGCGATTTTTCCGAACGTGTTTTGTTCAGCAGTTTCCCGGGAGGCAACATAAGGCAGCGCTATCGAACGTGAGGAACGTGGAAGGGAGTGCGCAACCGGGACGCGGTCGGCATAGACCTGCGCATGCGCGGCCATCGGAAAGCCCGGCAACCGACACCACAGAGGGGACAGACATAAAAAAACGGAAGCCGGCGGACCGACTTCCGTTTTTTGTTCGCGTCGGGAAGCTGACGCGGATACGGCTTACGCGTGCTCGCCCAGCACCGACACGTTCACGTCGACGACGACGTCCGTGTGCAGCGACACTTGGACCGGGAAGTCACCCACGGTCTTGAGCGGGCCATTCGGCAGGCGCACTTGCATCTTTTCAACCTTGAAACCTTGGGTGCCCAGGGCTTCGGCGATATCGAAGTTGGTGACCGAACCGAACAGACGACCGTCAACGCCGGCCTTCTGCGAGATTTGCACGGTCAGGCCCGACAGCTTTTCGCCTTCGGCTTGTGCGGCAGCCAGCTTCTCGGTGGCAGCCTTTTCCAGGTCGGCACGGCGAACTTCGAACTCGGCGATCGCGTCCTTGGTGGCGCGACGCGCCTTCTTGGTCGGGATCAGGAAGTTACGTGCGAAACCATCCTTGACCTTCACGATGTCGCCCAGGTTACCCAGGTTGACGACTTTTTCCAGCAGAATCACTTGCATTATCTATTCTCCTTCGTCGACTGGCGATTAAGCACCGTGCAGATCGGTGTACGGCATCAGCGCGAGGAAACGCGCGCGCTTGATGGCCGTGTCGAGCTGGCGCTGGTAGTGCGCCTTGGTGCCCGTCAGGCGAGCCGGGGTGATCTTGCCGTTGTCGCCGATGAAGTCCTTCAGCGTCTCGATATCCTTGTAATCGATCTGGTCAACACCAGCGACGGTGAAGCGGCAGAACTTCTTGCGCTTGAACAGCGGGTTTTGCTGTTGGCGGCGGCGATCAAACTTCTTGTTTTTACCGTTAGGACGCGGCATGTTCAACAATCCTTTTCAAATACTTGCAATGCTGTGATGTGAAACACCAGGGTGCGGCTATTGCGATGCTTCTTGGCCAGAAACCCTGCCCACTGGGCCGGTTTCTCCAGTCCCAACGCCATGACTTTGGCACTGAGGGGACCGATCGCAACGGCTGGCATCGAGAACTCGACTTGCCGGGCCACGCCCGACTCTTCGACGGTTCCCGCATAGGCCAGCGTGACCTCGATCACGGGAAGCCCGGCTGGGGTATAGCGCAGCGTGCCGATTTCGACGATGCTGGCTTCAAGCCGTAAGCGATTCACGCGGTCGACGTTTCCGTGGATTCCCTGATGCGTTCCGGTGCGCTAATTACGATGCGGCAGCTTCGGTCGCGGGCGTCGCGGCAGCCTTCTTGGCTTCTTCGCGGGCCACTTCCTTCATCATCGGCGACGGTGCGGTCTCGGCCTTCTTCATGCGAACCACGAGGTGGCGCAGCACGGCGTCGTTGAACTTGAATGCGTGTTCCAGCTCGTCCAGGGTTTCCTGGTCGCATTCGATGTTCATGCAGACGTAGTGAGCCTTGGCCAGCTTCTCGATCATGTACGCCAGTTGACGACGGCCCCAGTCTTCGATGCGATGGATCTGACCGGCCTTGGCCGTCACCATGCTCTTGTAGCGCTCGATCATCGCAGGCACTTGCTCGCTCTGATCGGGGTGAACGATAAATACGATTTCATAATGACGCATATATAAGCTCCTTATGGACAAAGCCGCCCGGGCGTCAAAACCAGTGCAGCAAGGTTGCAGAACCCGCGATTCTAGCGGATTTCACGTCGATCATCAACTGCCGTCTCATCAGGACCGGTCAAGTGTTTTCCAGCCAATAGTTCGGACGGGCATAGATTTGCCGCAGTTGCTCGATGAACAGGCGCACCCGCGCGGGCTGGAAGCGCTGTTGGGGGTACACGGCGAGGATGTCGTAGTCAGGTAACGCGTACTCGTCGAGCACGGTCTCCAGTTCGCCGGAGAGCAGTTCGCGCTGGATTTCCCACGTCGAGCGCCAGCCCAGCCCGATGCCCTCCAGTGACCAGCGGTGCAGCAACTCGCCGTCGTTGCAGTCCAGACTGCCCGCCACGCGAATCGTCACGAGCTTGCCCTGGCGCTTGAAGTACCAACCGCGCTGCTGGCCGCCTTGCAGGTTGAACGCGAGGCAGTTGTGCCTGGCCAGGTCTTCGAGCGTCTTCGGACGACCGTAGCGGGCGAAATATGCCGGGGTGCCGCACACCACGCGCCGGTTCTGGGCGAGTTTGACAGCCACGAAATTCGGATCGACCGAGCCGCCGATGCGAATGCCCATGTCGTACCCCTCGCGCACGAGGTCGACCACGCGGTCGGTCAGGTTGAACGAAATCTGCACCTCGGGGTGCAGGCGCAGGAACGCCGGCGCATGCGGCGCGACGTGCTTGCGCCCGAACGCCGCCGGCGCCGACACGATCAGGTGCCCCGAAACGGCATGACGCCCCGCGCTGATTTCGTTCTCGGCCATCTCCCAGTCGCCGAGCAACTGTTTGCACCGCTCTAGGAACGCGCCGCCCTCTTCCGACAACGCAAGCCGTCGTGTCGAGCGGTACATCAGCTTGATGCCCAGACGCTTTTCGAGCGCGTCGATGCGCCTTCCGAGGATCACCGGCGAGACCCCTTCCTTTAAGGCCGCGGCGGCCAGACTGCCCGCTTCGGCCACCTGCACGAAGGTTTCGATCTGTTTGAATCGGTCCATGCCCCCTCCATTCGATACTTTTTGTTCTTAAAAAAACGATCTTTTGTGATCTTATCAAACAAATCGTACCGGCTTAAAGTGGCTTCCAACACATTGACTCATTACCCATTGGAGACGTCACATGGCCAAGATGACCGCCGTAGAGGCCGCAATTCGAGTGCTCGAGAAAGAAGGTGTCACCACCGCATTCGGTGTGCCCGGTGCTGCCATCAACCCGTTCTATTCGGCAATGCGCAAGGCCGGCAGCGTGGAGCACGTGCTCGCACGCCACGTCGAGGGCGCGTCCCACATGGCCGAAGGTTACACCCGCGCCGAAGCCGGCAATATCGGCCTGTGCATCGGCACCTCGGGGCCTGCGGGCACCGACATGATTACCGGCCTGTACTCCGCCTGGGCCGATTCGATTCCCATCCTCTGCATCACGGGTCAGGCGCCGCGCGCCCGTCTGTACAAGGAAGATTTCCAGGCTGTCGACATCGAGACGATCGCCAAGCCGGTCACCAAGTGGGCCGTGACGGTGCGCGAGCCCGCGCTCGTGCCGCGCGTGTTCCAGCAGGCATTCCACCTGATGCGCTCGGGCCGTCCGGGTCCGGTGCTCATCGATCTGCCGTTCGACGTGCAGGTTGCCGAGATCGAATTCGATCCGGACACCTACGAACCGCTGCCGGTGTACAAGCCCGCGGCCACGCGCGCCCAGATCGAGAAGGCCATTCAGATGCTGGTCGCATCGGAGCGCCCGCTTATCGTCTCGGGCGGTGGTGTGATCAATGCCGACGCCGCCGACCTGCTCGTCGAGTTCGCCGAGACCGTGAACGTGCCGGTCGTGCCCACGCTCATGGGCTGGGGCACCATTGCCGACGACCATCCGCTCATGGCCGGCATGGTCGGACTGCAGACCTCGCATCGCTTCGGCAATGCGACGATGCTCGCCTCGGACTTCGTGATGGGCATCGGCAACCGCTGGGCCAATCGCCACACGGGCAGCGTCGACGTGTTCACCAAGGGCCGCAAGTTCGTGCACGTCGACATCGAGCCGACGCAAATCGGCCGCGTGTTCGGTCCGGACTACGGCATCGTCTCCGACGCCAAGGCCGCGCTCACGCTGTTCGTGGAAGTTGCCAAGGAACTGAAGGCCGCCGGCCGTCTGCCGGATCGTGCGCAATGGGTGGCCGATTGCCAGAAGCGCAAGCGCACCATGCTGCGCCGCACGGACTTCGATCAGGTGCCGATCAAGCCGCAGCGCGTGTATCAGGAAATGAACGCATTCTTCGGTCGCGATGTGCGCTATGTCTCGACCATCGGTCTGTCGCAGATCGCCGCCGCGCAGTTCCTGCACGTGAACAAGCCACGCCACTGGATCAACTGCGGCCAGGCAGGCCCGCTGGGCTGGACGGTGCCGGCCGCCATCGGGGCGAAGGTTGCCTCGCCGTCGTCGGACGTGGTGGCGATCTCGGGCGACTATGACTTCCAGTTCATGATCGAAGAACTGGCCGTGGCCGCGCAGTTCAAGGTGCCGTACATCCACGTGGTCGTGAACAACTCGTACCTGGGCCTGATCCGTCAGGCGCAGCGCAACTTCGACATGGACTACTGCGTGCAGCTCGCGTTCGAGAACGTGAACTCGCCGGAAGTCAACGGTTACGGCGTCGATCACGTGAAGGTGGCCGAAGGCCTCGGCGTGAAGGCGATCCGTGTGTTCCAGCCGAACGACATCCAGCCGGCGTTCGCCCAGGCCCGCAAGCTGATGGCCGAGTTCTCCGTGCCGGTGATCGTGGAAGTGATTCTCGAGCGTGTGACCAACATTGCGATGGGCACCGAGATCAACAACGTCAACGAGTTCGAAGACATCATCGACGTGGTGGAAGAAGACAACGCAGTGTCGGCGTAAGTCAACGCTGTAAAACGGTTTGCGGGGCGCGTGCGTCCCCTGCGCTCTCGGCTAGACCCCTTGAACGAAAAAAGCAGGCGCCCCGCAACCTTGCAACACCCTGGCATCGAAATCGTCGAAACCACCCCCTAAAAGAGAGAAAGAGGAGTCAGCGCAATGCCGAAATTTGCCGCCAATCTGACCATGCTGTTCAACGAGGTGCCGTTCCTCGACCGCTTCAAGGCGGCCGCCGCAGCGGGCTTTCGCGGCGTGGAGTTCCTGTTCCCGTACGCGTTTCATCGCGACCAGATCGCTGACAAGCTGAACCAGTACCAGCTCGATCTCGTGCTGCACAACCTGCCCGCCGGCAACTGGGATGCGGGCGAGCGCGGCATCGCGATCTTCCCCGAGCGCGTGGCCGAATTCCGCGACGGCGTGGGCGAAGCCATCACCTACGCCAAGGCGCTGGGTGTGAAGCAATTGAACTGCCTCGTGGGCAAGCAAGGCGCGGACCTGTCGACGCAAGTCGCGCAAGACACGCTCGTGGGTAACCTGCGCTTCGCCGCCGATGCCCTCAAGGCCGAAGGCATCCGACTGCTGGTCGAGCCGATCAACACGTACGACATTCCCGGCTTCTTCGTGAACCGCACGAAGCAGGCGTTAGAGATCTTCGACGCCGTGGGTTCGGACAACCTGTTCCTGCAGTACGACATCTATCACATGCAGCGCATGGAAGGCGAACTCGCCAAGACCATCGAGACGAATCTGGCGCGCATCGCTCACGTGCAACTGGCGGACAACCCGGGCCGCAACGAGCCGGGCACGGGCGAGATCAACTACGCCTACCTGTTCGCGTTCCTCGACCGCATTGGCTACCAAGGATGGATCGGTTGCGAGTACAAACCGGCCACCACCACGACCGAGGGCCTCGGCTGGTTCAAGGCAGCGGGGCTGCGCGAAGCGGCGTAATTCCTACGCGCCCCCATACCCACCGCGCGACACCTCCCCCGGTGGCACGCGGAAGAAACGAAGGCGTATCCGCCCGAGGCGGTGCGCCGGCTGACCGGGTTTCGACGAGGAAGGGCCCCGCCGGCCGCATGCAGGGGGCATGCGGCCGGAGCACGGGGGCGCCGCGATAAGGCGTCACCGCCCCGCTCGTCTGAGCGTCAGCGACACCACATCACACTTTGGCAACAAGGAGTTACGAAATGGCACAACTCGGTTTCATTGGTCTGGGCATCATGGGCGCGCCGATGGCGAAGCATCTGCAAAATGCCGGTCACAAGCTGTTCCTGTATGAGCGCCGCACGCCCCCGCAAGACCTGATCGACGGTCAGGCCACGGTTTGCACGTCGGCCAAGGAAGTCGCCAAGCGCGCCGACATCGTCTTCGTGATGGTGCCGGATACACCTGACGTGGGTGCCGTCCTGTTCGGTCAGGACGGTCTGGCCGAAGGCCTGTCGGCAGGCAAGATCGTCGTGGACATGAGCTCCATCTCGCCGATCGAAACGAAGGAATACGCCAAAAAGGTCAAGGCGCTGGGCTGCGAATACCTCGACGCCCCGGTCTCGGGCGGTGAAGTCGGCGCAAAAGGCGCCACGCTGTCGATCATGGTCGGCGGCTCGCAAGCGGCGTTCGACGATGTGAAGCCGTTCTTCGAACTGATGGGCAAGAACATCACGCTCGTGGGCGAGAGCGGTGCCGGCCAGACCTGCAAGGTCGCCAACCAGATTGTGGTCGCGCTGACGATCGAAGCCGTAGGTGAGGCTTTGCTGTTCGCGTCGAAGGCCGGTGCCGATCCCGCGAAGGTGCGTGAGGCGCTGATGGGCGGCTTCGCATCGTCGCGCATTCTCGAAGTGCACGGCGAGCGCATGGTCAAGCGCAACTTCGAACCGGGCTTCCGCATTGCCCTGCACCAGAAGGATCTGAATCTGGCGCTGCAGAGCGCCAAGGCCCTCGGCGTGTCGCTGCCGAACACGGCCACGTGCCAGGAGCTGTTCAACGCGTGTGCCGCAAACGGCGGCGCCGCGTGGGATCACTCGGGCATGGTGCGCGCGCTGGAAATGCTGGCTAACCATACCGTGGCGTAAAGCATTGACCGCGTAGGGAGCGTCAGGCCATCAGGGAGATGCGGTGGATGACGACGGGCGCCGGGCCGCAAGGTTCGGCGCCTTTTCGTTGAGGGTCGCTTTTTTATGCGCCGGCGCTTGGCTGGTTCAATACTCGTCAAACAAGCTCTGCATGCGCTCGCGCGGCACGCCCGCCTGCAACGCGAGCATCAGCAAGACACGCGCCTTGAACGGATGCAGGTTGCCTGCGCTCACGAAGCCATACTGATCGTCGGGTGCCGCGCCGTTGTGCATGACATGTCCGCTGCCCACCCGCGCGGCGCGCACGACCGTCACACCGCGCTGCACCGCTTCGGCCAGCGCCTGTTGCAGCAATGAATGCAGCGAGCCGTTGCCCGTGCCCGCCACCACGATGCCCTGCACGCCGGCTTCCACCAGGGCGTCGACGGCGATCCGCGACACCCCCGCATAACTCGAGACCACTTCGACAGCCGGCAACTCGCCCGACAGCCCGACGAACTCGCTTTCGACGGTGTGGTACTGCAACGCCGCACGTTGATACGCCACGCGCTCGTCCTGCACCCAGCCAAGCACGCCGATCTCCGGCGAGTGAAACGCATCGACCTTGTAGGTACTCGTCTTGATGACGTCGCGCGCGCAATGAATCTGGTTGTTGATGGCGACCATCACGCCGCGCCCGGCCGAAATCGGGTCGGTGGCCACGCGCACGGCGTTGAGCAGGTTGAGCGGGCCGTCAGCCGAGAGCGCCGTCGCGGGCCGCATCGCCGCGGTCAGCACCACCGGCTTGCGACTGTTGACCGTCAGATGCAGGTAGTACGCCGTTTCTTCAAGCGTATCGGTGCCATGGGTAATCACCGCACCGGCCACATCGGGCTGCGAGAGCAACGCATTCACGCGCGCGGCCAGCTTCTGCCAAAGCGCCACGCTCATGTCCTTGCTATCGATCTGCGCGACCTGCTCCGCGTGGATATGCGCAACGCTGCCCAGCGCCGGAACCGCCGCGAGCAAGTCCTGGACACCGAGCGCCCCGGCTTGATAAGCGGCGGTACGCGTGGCGTCGGACGCGCTGCCCGCGATCGTGCCACCCGTGGCGAGCAACGCAATGCGCGGCAGATCGCCCGATGACACCGTGTAGTGGGGAATCGGGTTGAATGAGGTCGAAGTCATGGCAGTAATTGTATCCAATACTGCCCGGCTTCCCAATCGCTGAAAATATGGAACCCGCCGCGTTGAACGGGATCGCGGCCGGGTCACGGCCGACGGGCAGCGGCGCGCCCGACAACGCGGGACGACATCAGGCAACGCCCGGCGCCGCTTGAGCAGGCCGCCCATGCGGCCCGGCGCGACGACGCATCAGGCCGCAAATTCAAGCGCTTCGCGCAGTTGCGTCGAGATGTCCTGCTCCTTGAGCGCCGGGGCGAGCATTTCGATGAAGCGGTAAGCATACGAGCGCAGAAACGCCCCGCGGCGAACGCCGATGCGCGTCGTGCTCGGCTCGAACGCGTTGTCGAGTTCCAGCACCACCAGATCCTGGTCCTTGCGCGGATCGACAGCCATCGCCGCCACGATCCCCACCCCCAATCCCAGCTCGACGTATGTCTTGATCACGTCCGTATCGAGCGCGGTGAGCACGATGTCCGGCACCAGACCCTGGTCCGAGAACGCCTTGTCCACGTGCGAGCGCCCCGTGAAGTCGCCGTCATAGGTGATGATTGGATAGTCGGCGATCTCCGCCAGCGTGACGCCCGCTCGCCCGACGAGCGGATGATCCTTCGGCACGACGGCGACGTGATGCCACGAATAGCACGGGAACGTGACGATATCGGGAAAGCGATCGAGCGCCTCGGTCGTGATGCCGATGTCGGCCTCGCCGTCGATCACCATCTGTGCAATCTGACGCGGGCTGCCCTGCCTCAACGCCAGTTGCACCTTTGGGAACACGCTCGTGAATTGCTTGATGACCTGCGGCAGCGCATAGCGCGCCTGCGTGTGGGTCGTCGCCAGCACGAGATGGCCGCTGTCCTGATCCGCGAACTGACGCGCCACACGGCGCAAGTTCTCGGCGTCGAGCAACATGCGCTCGATCAGTTGCAGCACGGCCTTGCCTGGCTCGGTCAGCCCCGTGAGCCGCTTGCCGCGACGCACGAAAACATCCACGCCCAGTTCGTCTTCGAGATCCTTGATCTGCTTGCTCACGCCCGACTGCGACGTGTACAGCGCACTGGCGGCTTCCGTCAGGTTGAGATTCTGCCGAACGGCTTCGCGCACGTAGCGCAATTGCTGAAAATTCATGAGGGGACTCCACCCTGTGGCTTGCCGGTTCATGACGTCTTGTTCATGACGTCTTGTTCGTAAGGTCCTGTACGTGACGTCGTGTTTGCTACGTCGTGTTTGCTACGTCGTGTTTGCTACGTCGTGTTTGCTACGTCGTGTTTGCTACGTCGTGTTTGCTACGTCGTGTTTGCTACGTCGTGTTTGCTACGTCGTGTTTGCTACGTCGTGTTTGCTACGTCGTGTTTGCTACGTCGTGTTTGCTACGTCGTGTTTGCTACGTCGTGTTTGCTACGTCGTGTTTGCTACGTCGTGTTTGCTACGTCGTGTTTGCTACGTCGTGTTTGCTACGTCGTGTTTGCTACGTCGTGTTTGCTACGTCGTGTTTGCTACGTCGTGTTTGCTACGTCGTGTTTGCTACGTCGTGTTTGCTACGTCGTGTTTGCTACGTCGTGTTTGCTACGTCGTGTTTGCTACGTCGTGTTTGCTACGTCGTGTTTGCTACGTCGTGTTTGCTACGTCGTGTTTGCTACGTCGTGTTTGCTACGTCGTGTTTGCTACGTCGTGTTTGCTACGTCGTGTTTGCTACGTCGTGTTTGCTACGTCGTGTTTGCTACGTCGTGTTTGCTACGTCGTGTTTGCTACGTCGTGTTTGCTACGTCGTGTTTGCTACGTCGTATTTGCTAGGCCTTGTTCGCTACGTCTTGTCCGGTCGTTGGTTAGATCGTCTGTCAGGTCGTTAGGCGTGGCGCCCCCAGGTCGCGTGGACTAGCGCCGTCGTTTTGTCGTGCGGCTCACGCCGGCGCGGCAAACACCCGCAACTGACGCGGCACCGCCCGCATCGGCGCACCACTTTGCGCGCCGAGCGCCTGCCAGCCAGCGCGAGTCAGTTCCGCTTCCCACACCGCCCCTCCCGGCGCGGCAAGTTCCACGCGCACGGTGCCGCCCAGCGGAATGGCGCGGCGCACGGCCACGTCGATCCCCGGCCCACCGTCGTGCGCCGGCAGCAGCGCAAGATCGTGCGGACGCACATACGCCATCACGCGACCGTCCGGCGGCGCAGCGGGCAAATCGTCCTTGTGCACCGTCACGCGAAACGCGCCGGCACCGGCACCGACATCGGCAATGAAGTCGTGCGTGCGCAACTCGCCCGGCAGCCGGTTCACGGCGCCGAGAAACTCATAGACGAACGGGCTGTGCGGCGTGTCGTACACGTCCTGTGGCGCGCCGATCTGTTCGACGCTGCCGCGATTCATCAGCACTATACGGTCGGCCACTTCGAGCGCCTCTTCCTGGTCGTGCGTGACGAAGATCGTGGTGATGTGCAGCTCGTCGTGCAGACGGCGAAGCCAGCTACGCAATTCCTTGCGCACCTTGGCATCAAGCGCCCCGAACGGTTCGTCGAGCAGCAGCACCTTCGGCTCGACGGCCAGTGCACGCGCCAACGCAATGCGCTGACGCTGACCGCCCGAGAGTTCCGCCGGATAGTGATCGGCCAGCCAGTCGAGTTGCACCAGGCCAAGCAGTTCATGCACCTTGGCGCGGATCTGCGCGTCCGTGAGCCGCTCGCCGCGCGACTTCACGCGCAGCCCGAACGCCACATTCTCGAACACGGTCATGTGACGGAAGAGCGCATAGTGCTGAAACACGAAGCCGACCTGACGCTCGCGCGTGCCGACCGTCGCCACGTCCTCGCCGTTGAGCACGACGCGACCGGCGTCGGCGAACTCCAGGCCCGCGACGATACGCAGCAGTGTGGTCTTGCCGCAGCCGGACGGCCCCAGCAGCGCGACCAGTTCGCCCGTCGGGAATTCCAGCGTGACGTCATCGAGCGCCGCAAAATCGCCGAAGCGTTTTGACACCCGTTGTACCTGAATGCTCATGGTCTTGCTCCTCGAATCAATATCGGCTCAGGCCGGCACGACGTCTTCGCGACGCGCTGCCTTGTCCTGCGCCAGCTTGCGCTCAGCCCACAGCTTCAGCGCCAGCGTGGCGAGCGCGAGCATCGCGAGAATCGACGCCGCCGCGAACGCGCCCACCGTGTGGTAGTCGTTGTATTCAATTTCCACGTGCAGCGGCAGCGTGTTCGTCTCGCCGCGAATATGGCCGGAGACGACCGACACGGCACCGAACTCGCCCATCGCCCGGGCATTGCAAAGGATCACGCCATACAGCAGGCCCCATTTGATTTTCGGCAGCGTCACGCGCGTGAATATCTGCCACCCGCTGGCCCCCAGCACGCGCGCCGCCTCCTCCTCTTCGCTGCCCTGCGCCTGCATGAGCGGGATCAATTCGCGCGCGACGAATGGGAACGTGACGAACACCGTCGCGAGTATCAGTCCAGGCAGCGCGAACACGACCTTCAGGTTGTGCGCGTCGAGAAAGTCCCACAGCGGCCCCTGACGACCGAAGATCAGCAGGAACGTGATGCCCGCGATCACCGGCGAGACCGAGAACGGCAAGTCGATGAGCGTCGTCAACACGCTCTTGCCCTTGAAGTCGAAACGCGCAATCGCCCACGACGCCGCCACGCCGAACACCAGGTTGAGCGGCACGGCGATGACGGCGATCAACAGCGTGAGACGAAGCGCTGACAGCGCGTCGTCGTTCGTCAACCCGTCCCAATACGCGGGGAAGCCTTTGCCCAGCGCGGTGACGAAGACCGACGCGAGCGGCAAGAGCAGAAACAAAGCGAAGAACAACAGCGCCACGGCAATGAGTGCGCCCTTGACGAACGCCGGCTCGTCGGTCGGATTGACCTGGCGGGCCTGGATCGGTTGCAGCAAGGCGCGCGACAGCGCAAGTGAATCGGACATAAGCGAGACGTTCTCTTGAATCAAGCGCCACTGGCGCGTCGGCCCGCATGGCGGCGGTGCAGCCACCATTGCAGGGTATTGATCAGCAGCAGCAACACGAACGAGATCACCAGCATCACCACAGCCAGTGCCGCGGCGCCCGCATAGTCGTACTGCTCGAGCTTGGTGACGATCAGCAGTGACGTGATTTCCGAGACCATCGGAATGTTGCCGGCAATGAAGATGACCGAGCCGTACTCCCCCACCGCGCGCGCAAACGCCAGCGCAAAACCGGTCAGTAGCGCAGGCAGCACCGCGGGGAGAATGACGTGACGCAGTGTCTGCCAACGTGTTGCGCCCAGACACGCGGCGGCCTCTTCCTGTTCGCGTTCAAATTCCTCGAGCACCGGCTGGAGCGTGCGCACAACGAACGGCAATCCGATAAATGTCAGCGCCACGAAGATGCCCAACGGCGTAAAGGCGATCTTGAGATCGAGCAGCGCGAACCAGCGTCCGATCCAGCCGTTCGGCGCGTAGATCGAGGCCAGCACGATCCCCGCGACCGACGTCGGCAAGGCAAATGGCAGGTCGATCAGCGCATCGACGAAACGCTTGCCGGGGAATGAGTAGCGCACGAGCACCCACGCCAGCACGACACCGAACACGGCGTTGAGCACGGCCGCCGTGAGCGACAGGCCGAACGTGAGGCGGTATGAGGCCAACACGCGCGGCGAACTCACGGCGGCGATAAAGCTCGCCCAATCGAGCGAGCCGGCCTTGATGAACACCATCAGCAGCGGCACCAGCACCACGAGGCTCAGATAGCCGACGGTGTAGCCCATCGTCAGGCCAAATCCTGGCAAGGCACTCGGCTTGCGCCAGAGCGGAAACAGTACGGTACTCACGCTTGCATCCCTTTGTCTTCTCGGGCCCCGGGGGTCACTTCTTCGTGTAGATCTGGTCGAAGATGCCACCGTCGGCAAAATGCTTGGCCTGCGTTTTCGTCCACCCACCCAGATCGGCGTCGACCGTGTAGAGCTTGAGCTTCGGATACTGCGAGGCATACTTCCTGGCGATGTCCGGCGAGCGTGGACGATAGAAGTGCTTCGCGGCGATCTCCTGCCCTTGCGGCGAATACAGCCATTGCAGATAGGCTTCAGCGGCTTTGCGGGTTCCGTGCCTGTCGACGTTCTTGTCGACCACGGCGACCGGCGGCTCCGTGAGAATCGACGACGACGGCACGACGATGTCGAACTTGTCCGGACCGAGATCCTTCACCGAGAGCAGCGCCTCGTTTTCCCAGGCGATCAGTACGTCGCCGATGCCGCGCTCGACGAAGGTCGTGGTGGCGCCTCGCGCGCCGGAATCGAGTACCCCCACGTTGCGGTAGAGCGCCGCGACAAAGGCCTGGGCGGTCTGCTCGTTGCCGCCTGGCTGCTTTAGCGCGTAAAGCCATGCAGCGAGGTAATTCCAGCGGGCGCCGGCCGACGTCTTCGGGTTCGGCGTGACCACGCTGATGCCCGGCCTGGTGAGGTCGTTCCAGTCCTTGATGTGTTTGGGGTTGCCCTTGCGCACGAGCAACACGATGGTCGACGTGTATGGCGTGGCGTTATCGGGCAGACGCTTCTGCCAATCTTTGTTCACGAGTCCGGCCTGCGCCAGTTCGTCGATGTCGGCGGAGATGCCGAGCGTCACGACGTCGGCCGGTGCGCCGTCGAGTACCGTACGGGCCTGCTTGCCCGAGCCGCCATGCGAGGCCTTGAGGGTCACCGTGTCGCCCGTGGTCTGCTTGTAGTGCGCCTCGAATGCCTTGTTGTAGTCGGCATATAGCTCGCGCGTCGGGTCATACGACACGTTGAGCAGCGAAAAACTCGCGGCGCGCGCCTGAAGCGACAGGCCGGCAGTCAGTGCCAGCCCTCCCAGTGCGATTGCCAGCGCCCTGGCTTTTCCCCCCCGTATCACTTGACCCATGACTTGCGCTCCCTCGTGTTCTTTCGTGTGTAGGAGGCCAGTCTATGGGGACAGCTAAATACTTAAAAATAATATTTATACGATTGTTTATATCAAATCATGGATTAGCCCGCTCATACCGACGCCGGTTTGATCCCGCGGGGGTCCCACGACGCGGGCGTGGGACAGACACATCCTGCAGGCGACGAAGTTTTCCCTTGCGTTTTTACAAACACTGTACAAAAATACAGCCACCTGTGCTTCCATACAGTGATGCCATGATCAAACTTACTGCTCGTCAACAGCAGGTCTACGAACTGGTCCGACAAGCGATCGAGCGCACCGGCTTTCCGCCGACGCGCGCCGAGATCGCCGCCGAACTCGGCTTCTCTTCCGCCAACGCCGCGGAGGAGCACCTGCGGGCGCTGGCGCGCAAAGGGGTGATCGAACTGGCCGCAGGCCAATCGCGCGGCATCCGCCTCAAGCGGCTCGACGAAGCGGGCGGCATGCATCAGTTCACCTTGCCGCATATGGGCCTGATGCAACTGTCGCTGCCGCTCGTCGGGCGCGTTGCCGCAGGTAGCCCGATCCTGGCGCAGGAACATATCGAACGCAACTTTCAGTGCGACCCGAACATGTTCGCGCGCCAGCCCGATTACCTGTTGAAGGTGCGCGGTATGTCCATGCGAGACGCGGGCATTCTCGACGGCGATCTGTTGGCGGTACAGAAAGCCGCCGACGCGCGAGAGGGCCAGATTGTCGTGGCACGCATTGGCGACGATGTGACCGTCAAACGTTTTCACCGTGTGCCCGGCGGCGTCGAGTTGATCGCCGAAAACCCCGACTTCGAGAACATCGATGTCAATGAAGGCAGCGGTGACTTTGCGCTGGAAGGGATTGCGGTCGGCCTGATCCGCAACAACGACCTCTAGACGCAGACCTGGGTACTGCGCCGCGTCTCGATCACGCAGCAGCCCACTCACTGAAGTTTCGCATTTCCGACTGCGCCGGGCTGGGTCCGGCGCCCGTGCCCTGCTGCGCCCGCGATTTGTGAAGGTCGTGGCAGGACGCGCCCCTCAGACCCACATTGGAGGAAGGATCGCATCATGGCTCGACTCTTTGGTTTGCTGCGTACGTCTTTTGGTCAACCGCGCGTCCGCGTGCCGTCGCAGGCGCGTCTGTCTGCGGTGTACGGGCTGTCGGCCCTGTCCGGCCCGTTTGCCGCCGCCCCGGCCATCGCACGCTCGTACACCGTGCCTGCGCGCTCGCGCTCCACGGCCCTGCCCCGTACACTCGCCGCTGCCATGGCGTCGGCCTCGCGTCGCGCGTGCCCGACCGGAAAAGCGGTCAAGGCGTCGCGCAGCGTGCGAGACGTTCAGCAACGCGACACGCAAGGTGGGCACGAGGTGCGCGTGTATCGCGACATGTCGCACATCGTGATGGTCGGCAGCATCGCCGACATCTGCCGCAAACTCGATCTGGCCGTTGGCGATCAGTTCTGTCAGGCTGCGGTATAAGCCCTCGGGCCACCGCGACCCTCCATGGCGCGACGGACTTATCGCCCGAGTTCGCGCAGTGGATGGTCCGCGCCATGCCGATCGCCATCGAAGAATCGCGCGATGTCGGCGGGCGTGACCGCTTCGATGCTGCCGTGCTGCCAGCGCGGCGCATGATCCTTGTCGACGACCATTGCGCGAATGCCTTCAACACCCTCCGCCCCGGTACGGCCGTCGAGATTGAAGACACAGCGCATCATCAGCCACTCGTCGCGCAACTCGTCCGCGAGTGACAGCTTGCGTGCGCGGCGCACCTGTTCCAGCGTGACGCAAACCATCAGCGGCGAGCGCTTGGCACGCAACAGATCTTCCGTCTCTTGCGCCCAGCCGGAGAACTCGCAGCGGGCTTCCCGCTTGAGCGACGCCAGGATGGCCGGCAGATCCGGCAGGCCGAAGTGATGGTCGATCACGTCGCGCAGCGGCGCAAGCTTGCCCGGGGCCAGTCCGGCAGGCGGCACGCTTTGCCGGGCGAACGCGCGCGCCGCGTCGAGTACCGCATCACTGTCCGGCCAATCGCCGCTCGCCAGCCGTTCACAGAGCACCGGTAATTCGGTACGCGGCACCACGGCGTCGGCCAGACCGATTTCGCATGCGTCAACGGCACCGAACACCACGCCCGTCGTGCCAAGGTACTCGCCAAGATGACCGGCAAGATTCGCGAGAAAGTGCCCGCCGCCCACATCGGGAAACAGTCCGATGGCCGTCTCGGGCATTGCCATGCGCGTGGCTTCCGTGACCAGGCGCAACGCCGCCCCCTGCGAGACGCCCATGCCGCCGCCCATCACCACGCCGTCCATCAGCGCGATATAGGGCTTCGGGTAGGTGGCGATCGTGTAGTTCAGCGTGTACTCGTCCGTGAAGAAATCCATGATATCGGTGCGCCTCGCGCTCACCGCCTCGTGGAAATAGCGAATGTCGCCGCCCGCGCACAAACCCTTCTCCCCCTCGCCCCGCAGGACGACGGCGAGCACGCGCGGATCGTCGCGCCATGCATCGAGGGTCGAGGCCATCGCACGAATCATGTCGTGCGAGAGCGCATTGAGCGCCTTCGGGCGGGTCAGGGTGATAAAGCCGATGCGGCCGCGGATGTCGGTACTCACAAAGTCGGTCATGTCTGGCAATGGCTTCAGTGACGTCAACGAAAGGGATAACAAAAAAGCCGGTGCGAGGCACCGGCTTTCTTTCCAACAGACTGGCATCGGCGCGTAGCAGAAGTTTCTCCGCTACGCCACGACACCCTCGCCGGCTTTACTTCTCTTCACGCGATGCGCGCTTGCGCTCGTGTTCCTTGAGGTAGCGCTTGCGCAGGCGAATCGTCTGCGGCGTGACTTCGACCAGTTCGTCGTCGTCGATGAATTCCACGGCGTACTCGAGGCTCATCGAGATCGGCGGCACCAGGCGCACGGCTTCGTCGGTGCCCGACGCGCGCACGTTCGTGAGCTGCTTCCCCTTGATCGGGTTGACCACGAGGTCGTTGTCACGGCTATGGATACCGATGATCATGCCTTCGTACAGGGCGTCACCCGGCGACACGAACATGCGGCCGCGATCTTGCAGCTTCCACAGCGCGTAGGCCACGGCAGCGCCGTCGTCCTGCGAGATCAGAACGCCATTGCGACGCTCGCCCAGCGTGCCATCCTTGAGCGGTGCGTAAGCATCGAAAATGTGGCTCATCAGGCCCGTGCCGCGGGTCATCGACAGGAAGTCGCCCTGGAAGCCGATCAAGCCACGGGCCGGAATGCGGTATTCAAGACGCGTACGGCCGCGACCGTCCGACACCATGTCCAGCATTTCGCCCTTGCGGCGGCCGATTTCTTCCATGACCGCGCCCTGGTGATCGTCTTCCAGGTCGATGGTCAGCATTTCGTACGGCTCATGCTTCACGCCGTCGATTTCCTTGAGCACCACGCGCGGACGCGACACGGCCAGTTCGTAGCCTTCGCGACGCATGTTCTCGATGAGAATCGTCAGGTGCAGTTCGCCACGGCCGGACACTTCGAAGACGGAATCTTCGGCGGTGTCTTTCACGCGCAGCGCTACGTTGTGATTGAGTTCCTTGTGCAGACGGTCGCGAATTTGACGGCTCGTCACGAACTTGCCTTCACGGCCGGCCAGCGGCGACGTGTTCACGCAGAAGTTCATGGTCAGCGTCGGCTCGTCTACCGTCAGCAGCGGCAAGGCTTCCGGCGTGTCGACGTCGCAAATCGTTGCGCCGATACCCACGTCTTCAATCCCGTTGATCAGCACGATGTCGCCGGCTTCCGCGCCGTCCGACATCACACGCTCCAGACCGCGGAACGTCAGCACCTGATTGATCTTGCGCTTGAGCACTTCGCCTTCCGGACCAAAGCGCATCACCACTTGCTGACCCGGCTTGATGCGACCGCGCGTAATACGGCCAATACCGATACGGCCAACGAACGTCGAGTAGTCGAGCGAGCTGATCTGCAGTTGCAGCGGGGCGTCGACATCGGCTTCGCGGACCGGCACGTGTTCGAGAATCGCGTCGAACAGCGGGCGCATCGTGCCTTCGCGCACATCGGAGTCGAGGCTCGCGAAACCGTTCAGGGCCGACGCGTAGACGACCGGGAAGTCGAGCTGCTCGTCGGTGGCACCCAGCTTGTCCATCAGGTCGAACGTCTGGTTGATCACCCAATCCGGACGCGCGCCCGGACGGTCGATCTTGTTGACCACGACGATCGGCTTCAGACCGAGGCCGAGGGCCTTGCGGGTCACGAAGCGCGTTTGCGGCATCGGGCCTTCGACGGCGTCGACGAGCAACAGCACACTGTCGACCATCGAAAGCACACGCTCCACTTCACCGCCGAAGTCCGCGTGTCCCGGCGTGTCGACGATGTTGATGTGCGTGCCTTCGTATTCGACGGCGCAGTTTTTGGCGAGGATCGTGATGCCGCGCTCTTTTTCAATGTCGTTCGAGTCCATCACGCGTTCAGCAACTTGCTGGTTTTCGCGGAAGGTGCCCGACTGGCGCAGCAGTTGGTCGACGAGCGTGGTTTTGCCGTGGTCGACGTGCGCGATGATGGCGATATTACGGAGAGCGCGGGTCATGAAGAGGTGCTCGAAAAAAGCCTTTGGAGAATCCGCGATTCTACCACTTGCGCGTGTCTTACGTCATGGTCTTTCTGCAATGCAGCAACGGCCCCTGCGCGGGAACGTCGACGGCGTCGCATTCATCGAGATGCCACTCCCCTGCCATACCCCCTCGCCCCCCGCCACACATCCATTTAGAACGTTAGCTCCAATTTTGGTCGAAATATTTGCCTAGTCAACTATTGCATGGCCTTGAAATTTATTAAGTAACCGCTATAATCGTGACAAGTCAACTATTGCAGCAGCACGAAAATGATCGATCCGTCCGCTGCCTCTTCCGATGCCGCGCCGACGTCGCCGCCGGATGCCCCCCAGAGCGATCCTCCGCGCTGCGCCTACGACATCGACAACTCGCTGGGGTATCTTGTCTCCCGCGTGCGCCAGTTGATCCTGGCAGAGCTGACCAACGAAACGTCGCAATACGGCTTGACGAGCACCCAGGCGACCATGCTTTACAAGGTGGCCACGGGCAAGAGCAAGACGGCGGCCGATCTGGCTCGCGACTACTGTATCGACGCGAGTGCGGTGACGCGTCTTCTCGACCGGCTTGAAGCGCAAGGCTTGCTCGTGCGCGAGCGCAGCAAGATGGATCGCCGCACGGTGAACCTGAGTGCGACCGAAGCCGGATACGCCATGGCCGACCGGATGCCGGACATCTTCGTGCGTGCCGCCGATCATCTGATGCGCGGGTTCTCCGTAGAGGAAGTGGGTTTCCTGAAGAGCCTGCTGCGCCGCGTGATCGCCAACGGCGAAACCGGATGACAACGACGGCCCCCAGATTCCCCCAAAAAAGCATGTCGAGTCCACTACTCCTGGTACTCGCCATCACCCGGTTTCCGATTATTGTCGGTGCCTAACGTCACTCGTAAAGGCTTTGCGATGAAAGTGGCCTCACCGTTCCTCCCGCATCTGCGGGCCCGCTCCATCATTTCCGCCGTCTGTCTGGCGGCGATGACACTGGGGTTTGCCGGTTGCGCGAATTTTGCCGGCATCCACAGCGACAAGCAGATCAGTACCCCCGATCAGTATCAGACCCAGCGCAGCCTGCCCGCCGAGGGCGGCCAGTGGCCCGGCACGGATTGGGCACAGCGGTTCGGCGATCCGCAACTCGTCTCGCTGATCGACGAAGCGCTCGCCGGCAACCCCGATCTGGCCATGGCGGTCGCTCGTCTGAAGGGTGCGCAGGCGCAGACCGAAGGCGCCGCGGCCGCGCTGCTTCCGGCAGTCAATGCCTCGGGCAGCATCTATCGCGAGAAATTCACCGAAAACACGATCTACCCGCCGGGCTATGGTGGCACGTGGTTCACGCAGGGCGACTTGACGGCCTCGTTGTCGTGGGAACTCGACCTGTGGGGCAAGAACCGCTCGGCACGGGCACAAGCCACGTCGGCCGAACGCGCCGAAGAAGCCGAAGACCAGGAAGTGCGACTGGCGCTGGCCACCGCCGTGGCGCGTTCGTATAACCAGCTCGCCCAGCAATATGCACAGCATGACGTGCTCGATCGCATCGGCAAGCAACGCCAGCGCCTCGGGCAACTGACGTCAGACCGTGTGCGGGCCGGTCTCGACACGCAAGTCGAGCAGAAGCAGGCCGAGAGCAACACCGCCGACATTCAGACGCAAATCGCCCAACTCGACGGCCAGATCCTGCTCACCCGCCATCAACTTGGCGTGTTGCTCGGCAAGGGGCCGGATCGCGGTCTGGCCATTGCGCGTCCGACGCTCGCGCAACTGGCGACACCCGCCCTGCCCGACAACCTGCCGCTCACGCTGCTCGGCCGTCGCCCCGATATCGTCTCGGCCCGCTGGGGCGTGGAAGCGCAGCTCAAGGGGATCGACGTCGCGAAGGCTCGCTTCTATCCGGACGTGAACCTGAACGCCGCCTTTGGCTTTTCCACCTTCGGACTGGGCAAGCTGATCGATCCGACCAGCCAGAACATCCAGTACGGTCCGGTCATTTCGCTGCCGATCTTCGATGGCGGGCGCCTGCGCGCCAACTTGAAGGGGCAGTACGCGGCCTATGAAAGCGCGGTGGCGAACTACGACTCGACGCTGAACAAGGCGCTCGGCGACATCGCGGATCGAATGTCGTCGATCCGCTCGGCGGACAAGCAAATGGTCTCGCAACGTGTGGCGCAAGACGCCGCGCAACGCGCCTACGACCTGGCCATCGACCGTTACAAGGCCGGTCTCACGCCGCAGTTGACCGTGCTCGCCGCCGAGTCGTCGCTGCTGGCGCAGGAACAGGCGCGCGTGAATATCGAAAGTGCGCGCCGCGACCAGCAGATCGGCTTGATCAAGGCGCTCGGCGGTGGCTTCGACGCCCAGGCGGCGGGTCTCGTCGTGGGGCAGGAACGCCCCGCCAAGGCCGAAGGCGACGCGGTGCAGACGCACTGAGCGGGCGCCGCACATCACACAGAACAGACAAGACAACGTCAAAGCACATTAAGAGATTAGTACGGAGCGAATGATGAGCGAGAACCAACAACAAACGCCTGCCCAGCCGGCTCAGGCCAATGGCAAGCGCCGCCGCATGATGCTGACGCTAACGGCCGTGATCGCGATCGCGGCCATCGCCTACGGCGCCTATTACGGGCTGTATGCGCGCTTCTATGAAGACACCGACGACGCTTATGTCGCGGGCAATGTGGTGCAAATCACCCCGCAGGTGCCGGGGACCGTGACCGGCGTGAAGGTCGACGACACGCAAATGGTCAAGGCAGGCCAGCCGCTGGTCACGCTCGACCCGACCGATGCCCGCGTCGCCCTGCTGCAAGCCGAGGCCAATCTGGCGCAAACCGTGCGTCAGGTGCGCACGTACTTCGTGAACAACGACGCCTTTGCCGCCACCGTGGCCATGCGCGAATCCGAATTGGCCAAGACGCAGGCCGACGTGAAGCGCCGTGAAATGGCGATTGCGACGGGTGCCGTGTCGCGCGAAGAACTCGCCCACGCCCAGGACGCCGTGAAGACCGCACAGGCGTCACTCGAGCAAGCCCGCGCGCAGTGGGTGTCGAACCGGGCGCTGACGGACAAGACGTCGGTGACCACCCATCCGAACGTGCAGCAAGCCGCCGCCAAGGTACGCGCCGCGTATCTCGACTACGCCCGCACGTCGATCCCGGCGCCGGTCGACGGCTACGTGGCCAAGCGTTCCGTGCAAGTGGGTCAGCGCGTGGCGACGGGCGCGCCGCTCATGGCGCTGGTGCCGCTCAATCAAGTCTGGGTCGATGCCAACTTCAAGGAAGTGCAGATCGCGCATATGCGCGTCGGCCAACCGGTGACGCTCACGGCGGACGTGTACGGCTCGTCGGGGGAATACAAGGGCCCCGTGGCGGGCTTCTCGGCA
>NZ_KB290497.1:61589-68170 GCF_000282835.1 Pandoraea sp. B-6
GTGGCGGGCTTCTCGGCAGGCACGGGCAGCGCGTTCTCGCTGCTGCCGGCACAAAACGCGACAGGCAACTGGATCAAGGTCGTGCAGCGTTTGCCGGTGCGTATCGCACTCGACCCGAAGCAGTTGCAGCAACATCCGCTGCGTGTCGGCCTGTCGATGCAGGTCAAGGTGGACGTGCGCAATACGGACGGCAAGGAACTGGGTGAAGCGCCGGCGCTGCCGGTGTACGCCACCGATGTGTACGACAAGGTGGGTCATGACGCCGACGACATCGTCGCCAAGATCATCACCGAAAACGCCGGTGCCGCGGCTGCCTCAGGCGCAAACGGCGCCAGCGACACGCGCAACCAGCCGGCTCGCGCACGCCCCCTGTAAAGCGGAGGGGGGTGGCCCCCACCCCCTTTGACATCTCATGGCAACTCAAAACGCTCCTGGCCCCCTGACGGGGAGCCAGTTGGTATTCGGCACCATCGCGTTGTCGCTCGCCACGTTCATGAACGTGCTCGACACCTCGATTGCCAACGTATCGATTCCCGCCATCTCCGGCGACCTTGGCGTCTCGTCGAGTCAGGGGACGTGGGTGATTACGTCGTTCGCCGTGGCCAACGCCATCTCGGTGCCACTCACAGGCTGGCTGACCGAGCGCTTCGGCGCGGTGCGGCTGTTCATTTCGTCGATCCTGCTGTTCGTGCTGGCATCGTGGCTGTGCGGCATGGCGCCCACGCTCGAATTCCTGCTGGCGGCCCGTGTGTTGCAAGGTGCGGTGGCCGGTCCGATGATCCCGCTCTCGCAATCGCTGCTGCTCTCCAGCTATCCGAGCGCGAAGAGTTCGATGGCGCTCGCGCTATGGGGCATGACGACGCTGGTCGCCCCCGTGATGGGCCCGATTCTCGGCGGCTGGATCTCGGACAACTACCATTGGCCCTGGATCTTCTATATCAACATCCCGGTCGGCATTGGCGCCGCTTACGCCACTTGGCTGATCTATGCCAAGCGTGAAACGCCCACGCAACGCAAGCCGATCGATACCGTCGGGCTGGCCTTGCTCGTGTTGTGGGTCGGGTCGCTGCAAGTGATGCTGGACAAAGGCAAGGAACTCGACTGGTTCAATTCGTCGACGATTGTCGTGCTGGCGCTGGTGGCGTTGGTGTCGTTCTGTTTCTTCGTCATCTGGGAAATTACCGAGGAACATCCGGTGGTCGATCTGACACTCTTCAAGCGGATCAACTTTACGGGTGGCGTGGTGGCGATCTCGGTGGGTTACGGCCTGTTCTTCGGGAACCTGGTGATTCTGCCGCAGTGGCTGCAGATCCATCTCGGCTATACCGCGACGGAGGCCGGCCTGGTGCTGGCACCGGTGGGCCTGTTCGCCATCCTGCTCTCGCCAGTGATCGGTAAAACGCTGCCCAAGCTCGATGCCCGTTGGGTCGTGACCGTCTCGTTCCTGCTGTTCGCGCTGGTGTTCCTCATGCGTTCGCACTTCAATACGCTCGTCGATACGCGCACGCTGATGATTCCGACGTTCCTGCAGGGCGTGCCGATGTCGATGTTCTTCATCCCGCTCACTGCGATCATCCTGTCAGGGTTGCCGCCGAGTCGCATTCCGGCGGCGGCGGGGCTGTCCAACTTCGTGCGGATCACGTGCGGTGCGGTGGGCACGTCGATTGCGACGACCATGTGGGAGAACCGGATCACGCTGCACCATGCGCAGTTGACGGAGCATTTGACGCCCTACAACCCGACGTACAACGCCTCCGTGCAGACCCTGAATCAACTCGGCATGAGCACACCCCAGGCCAACGGTTACATCGACCGGCTAGTCACGCAGCAATCGGCGATGCTCGGCGCGAACGATATTTTCTGGATCTCGGCGCTGCTGTTCGTGCTGATGATCTCGATGGTCTGGATCACGCGGCCGATGAAGGGGGGCGGCGGTGCCGACGCTGCGGCCGGCGCGCATTGAAGCGAAGTCTTCCCCAGTGTCTGGCCCTGCCCTGTGCAGCCGGACACCTCTCGAACCCCGCTGACGTTAGCGGGGTTTTTTTTGGCCACGCCGACGATGCGCGCAACGCATAACAGTGAGGTTGATTCGCGACCCGCGTCGGCAACGACCACGCAATCGAAGTATGATGGCGCACTGCCCGACGCGATACCGGAATACCGCACGACGCTCGGGAATGTCACGTCCCCCAGCCAAAACCAACATCATGACGACCCCGCAGAACCCGAACGAACGCTCAGAAGTCACTTTCCGCTTTCTGGCCGAGCCGGCCGCCGTCAATTTCGGCGGCAAGGTGCATGGGGGCTCGCTGATGAAATGGATCGACGAAGTGGCGTATGCCTGCGCAGCCACCTGGTCGGGTCGCTATTGCGTGACGGTCAGTGTCGGCAACATCCGCTTCCGCCGTCCGATTCTGGTGGGCAATCTGGTGGAACTGCGTGCGCGTATCGTGGCCACCGGGCGCACCAGCATGCACATCCATGTCTCGGTGCACGCAGGCGACCCCAAGTGGGGCGAGCTGCGTCAGACGACCGATTGCCTGATGGTGTTCGTCGCCGTCGATGAGAGCAATCACCCGGTCGGCATTCCGTCGTTCGAACCGAAAACGGACGAGCAGAAAGCGTTGGCCAAGTACGCGATGGACGTCAAGGCAGCGCTCGACGCCATCGTGGAACTCAAGCCGGGGAACGTCGCCCACTGATGTCGACGGCGGTCGCCCGACCGCTGAATGGCGCGAGGGGCGCCCCTCGGGAACCGACGAGGCGCGCGAGCATGCGCCTCATCGCAACATCGGCTGGCCGCGACTGAACGGCGCCGACTGCGCTTGCTGCGATGACGTCGCTTACTGGGTCTTCAACAGCCGTTGCGGTGTGAGCAGCGCCTCGCCATCGAGTCGCGCAACGCCGAGCAACCGCACGGCGGCGTCGCCATCGGCTTCGGCATACACCTTCACCTCGATCGCCTCGGACGCCCCGGCGCACGCGCGCAGCGCCTGAGGACAGCGCGCCTCGTCCAGACGCAGACGTTGTCCGTGGCTGAAGCGCCTGGCGAGCGTTTCGTCGAGCCAGATCGTCGGCAGCGTCTTGAGCAACGCATCGACCGGTGCCAGCCTCTGCACACGTTGCGCGTGATCGAGCGCCCCCAAATCTTCCAGCGTCACGGCGCCGTCAAGCGTGAGCGGACCGACGGCCGTGCGGCGCAGCGCGCGCAAATGCGCGCCGCAGCCCAGCGCCTCACCGATATCTTCGGCCAACGTCCGCACGTAGGTGCCTTTGCTACAAGTCACGCGAAACGAGAACTCGGCGACGGCCGGCAACGCGCACGCTGTCATCTCCAACGCGTGAATCGTGACCGCACGCGCTTCGCGCTCGAGGGTCTGCCCCGCGCGCGCATATTCGTACAACGGCTTGCCGTCTCGCTTGAGTGCCGAATACATCGGCGGCACCTGCGAGATCGGGCCCGTGAAGCGTGGCAGCACCGCGCGAATCGCCGCTTCGTCCACCGTCACAGGGCGCGTTTGCAACACCTCGCCCTCGGCGTCGCCGGTGGTCGTCGTCTCGCCAAGACGCACCAGCGCTTCATAGGTCTTGTCGGCTTCGAGCAAGTCCTGCGAGAACTTCGTCGCCTCGCCGAAACAAAGCGGCAACAGACCGGTCGCCAACGGATCGAGCGTGCCGGTATGCCCCGCCTTCAACGCCTGTAACAATCGCTTGGCCCGGATCAGCGCGTCGTTGGACGACAGGCCCAGCGGCTTGTCCAGGAGCAACACGCCATCGAGCGCGAAACGGGGAAGTTTTTGGCGGGGTGCCTGCGAACGCGGGTCCGTCATGATGCGCAGAGTGCTTGAGAGAGTCTTGTGGGATACAACCCCTGGCACTCATCGCAAGTGCAAAGGTCGTGCCATACCGCCGGGCCGGCCCATCGGGCAGCCCGGCAGGGGGCATCGTCAATCGACGGACTTGCCGTCGTCTTCCTCGTCGCTGTGCGCGTCGTCTTCGACGACGCCGTCGTTCGCTTCGTCTCTCGCTCGCGTCGCGTTAGCCGTATCGATCAGTCGCGACATTTCGATCGCACGTTCGATCGACTGGTCGAAGTGGAAATGCAACGTCGGCACCGTGTGGATGTGCAGCCGCTTGAACAGCAGATTGCGCAGGTAGCCCGCTGCCTCGTTGAGCGCCTCGCCGGTCGCCTTCGGCTCACCGGTCAGCGTCGTGAAAAATACCTTTGCATGCGCATAGTCGGGTGTCACTTCCACGCTTTGCAGCGTCACCAGACCAATACGCGGGTCCTTCACTTCGCGCTGTATCAACTCCGACAGATCGCGCTGGATCTGATCGTTGATGCGAAGGTTTCGACCCGGAACGCCACGTTTCTTTGCCATAACATACTCGCTAGTAATGCAATGGCCCACGCCACCGGTTTCCCGGCCTGGTGGGCCATTCCACATTCATTGTGCAAATCGCGTTACAGCGAGCGCGCAACTTCCGTGATTTCGAACGCTTCCAGTTGGTCGCCTTCCGTGATGTCGTTGAAGTTCTTCACCGACAGACCGCACTCGAAGCCGGACTTGACTTCCTTCACGTCATCCTTGAAGCGCTTGAGCGAATCCAGCTCGCCCGTGAAGATGACAACGTTGTCGCGCAACACACGCACATGCGACGAACGCTTGACGAAGCCGTCCAGGACCATACAGCCGGCCACCGTACCGATCTTCGGCACACGGAACGTCTGACGCACTTCGACCGTACCGGTGATCTCTTCCTTCTTTTCCGGCGACAGCATGCCCGACATCGCCGCCTTCACTTCATCCACAGCATCATAGATGATGTTGTAGTAGCGAATATCGATACCGTTCGACTCGGCCAGCTTGCGTGCCAGCGCATCGGCGCGCGTGTTGAAGCCGATGATGACCGCCTTCGACGCCGTCGCCAGGTTGACGTCGCTTTCGCTGATGCCACCCACGGCAGCGTGCACGATCTGCACACGCACTTCCGGCGTCGAGAGCTTGTTGAGCGACTGCGCCAACGCTTCCTGCGAACCCTGCACGTCGGCCTTGATGATGAGCGGCAGCGACTTGACTTCGCCTTCGGCCATCTGCTCGAAAATGTTCTCGAGCTTCGCGGCCTGCTGCTTGGCCAACTTCACGTCGCGGAACTTGCCCTGACGGAACAGCGCGATTTCACGCGCCTTGCGTTCGTCCTGGACCACGAGCACTTCTTCACCCGCGCCCGGCACTTCCGACAGACCCTGAATTTCCACCGGGATCGACGGACCCGCTTCCTTCGCGTTCTTGCCGGTTTCGTCCAGCATCGCACGCACACGGCCATAGGCCTGACCGGCCAGCACCATGTCGCCACGACGCAGCGTGCCCGACTGCACCAGAATCGTCGCCACCGGACCCTTACCCTTGTCCAGCTTCGCTTCGATCACGATACCCTTGGCCGCGGCTTCCGCCGGCGCCTTCAGCTCCAGGACTTCGGCCTGCAGCAGCACGTTCTCGAGCAGATCGTCGATGCCCGCGCCCGTCTTCGCCGACACCGGCACGAACGGCGATTCGCCGCCGTATTCTTCCGGCACCACGCCCTCGGCCACGAGTTCCTGCTTCACGCGGTCCAGGTTCGCATCCGGCTTGTCGATCTTGTTGATCGCGACCACGATCGGCACGCCGGCGGCCTTGGCGTGCGCAATGGCTTCCTTCGTCTGCGGCATCACGCCATCGTCCGCCGCGACCACGAGAATCACGATGTCCGTGGCCTGCGCACCGCGAGCCCGCATGGCCGTAAAGGCTTCGTGACCCGGCGTGTCGAGGAACGTCACCGTACCGCGCGGCGTATCGACGTGATAAGCACCGATGTGTTGCGTAATACCGCCGGCTTCGCCCGCCGCCACCTTGGCGCGACGGATGTAGTCTAGCAGCGAGGTCTTGCCGTGGTCGACGTGACCCATCACCGTCACCACCGGCGGACGCGGCAGCGCTTCGCCTTCCGTCGCATCGTTGCCCAGCGCCAGCAGCGTTTCCGGATCGTCCAGCTTTGCGGCGATCGCGCGGTGGCCAAGCTCCTCCACCACGATCATGGCCGTTTCCTGATCGAGCACCTGGTTGATGGTCACCATCTGGCCCATCTTCATCATCAGCTTGATGACTTCCGAGGCCTTCACCGACATCCGGTGCGCCAGATCGCCCACGCTGATCGTTTCCGGTACGTGAACATCACGCACGACCGGCTCGGTCGGGGCCTGGAACGACGAACGATCATCCTGCGAATGACGGTCGCCACGACGGCCGCCACGGCCACCGCCACGCCAACCATCCGAACCACCGCTCGTGTCGCCGCGCGTCTTCATGCCGCCGCGCTTGTTGCGGTTATCGGCATCCTTCTGCCAGGCGCCCGGCTTCTTGTCCTTCTTGTCGGCGGCACCCGCGGTCGTCGAGGCCGGGGCGGCTGCCGCCGGCTTCTTGTCCGCCGGCTTGGCCGACGCGGCACCTTCCGGCTTGGCCGGCTTGTGCAGGGTACCCTTCGCTTCCGGCTTGGCTGCAGCCGCCGGCGCGGCAGGTGCCGGCTCCGGCGCCTTGAGCACG
>NZ_AKXS01000033.1:0-5126 GCF_000282835.1 Pandoraea sp. B-6
CAGGCCGGAACACCTGCGCCTCGCGGATCAGCGCCACCATCTCGGCGCTGGCCCACAGGTCGTAGGGGCTGGGCTGCACGGGGATCAGCACGCGCTCGGCCGCCAGCAGCGCGGAGCGCGCCAAGGCGGCGATGCGCGGCGGGCCGTCGATGACGACGTGATCGGCCCGCCTGGCGAGTTCTGGCGCCTCCTGATGCAATGTTTCGCGAGCGAGGCCCACGGCGCTGAACAGCCGTGGCAAACCTTGCTGGCTGCGGCGCTGCGTCCAGTCCAGCGCGGAGCCTTGCGGGTCGGCGTCCAGCAGTACGACGTGCTGGCCGCGCATCGCCAGCTCACCGGCGATGTGGGTGGCGAGCGTGGTCTTGCCCACGCCGCCTTTCTGGTTGAGCAGCGCGACGATCATGGCCTGACCCTCCACGTTGGAAAGCCCGGCTGTTGCTGCTGTGCGTGGTGCCGCTCGGCGGTTTTCCACCGGCGTGCGGCGCTTCTACTATCAGTTAGATGATTTAAGTTAGGGAAGTTAGAGGGGCCGCAAACCCGCACCGTTATTGGGTTTGCTGGCGATTCGTACTCCTGATAGCACGATAGCCGTACTCCCGATAGCACGATACGCCGTACTCCTGATAGCACGAGCCCATCCACAAGCTGCGCACCGTTTATCCCCGTGCCGTGAACGGCACGGGCCGGAAGGTCAGCAGCTCGGCGCCGTTGTCCGGCATTCGCTCGATGCCCAGGACGTAGCCGGGCATCGACTGCCGAGCGACTAGCGCGCGCAGGTCGTAGGCGAAGTCCGAGAAGCGCGTGGCGCTGCCCGATTTCCGATACAGGTGCCGAAAATCGAATTGCCAGCCGCCCGGTTGGCGCCCGCCGTGCTTGCGCACCAGCCGGTACAGCCATCGCTCGATCCCGCCCGTGAGCCGGAAATACGCCGGGTCGATGGTCAGTACCAGGGCGGCATCCATGACGCCCGCGTAAAACCAGTCCGGCAGGATCAGCTCCAGCCCCAAGGGCGTGCCCTTGGCATCGGCCAGTTCCTTCCATTCGTTGATCCACGAGAAGCGGTGCAGCCGTCTTCCCGTGGTCTCCCGGATGGACGTGGCCACCGTGGTGGATTGCAGGCGATCCAAGGCCGCTTTGAGACGTTGGTAGTCGCGCAGCGACGTACCGCGCCCGATGAAGCGCAGGATCTCGTAAGGCGTGGCCTGCATCAGCCGCGACGGGCGCAAGCCCGCATCGCGCGCTTCCACGATCTGACTGGCCGCCCAGATCAGGATGTCCGCATCCCAAATCGTGGCGATGCCGTGCTCCTGCGTGCCCTCCACGCGGATCGTGATGCCGCTGGCCCGGAAGTCGATCGGCGCGACGCGCCGCGACTTCGCCAGCGAGAAGAACGGAAAGGCCATCAAGTCCTGGCTGTCGCGCGGCGCCATGTCGCCCGGCAAGGCGCGAAACAGATCGAGCTGTTCGCGCTCTGGCACGGGCCGCTGCCGGGACGGCAGCGCAGTGCTGGACATGGCGATGGCCTGCCGCGTGCCGCCGATCAGCGCGCACGGCTGTCGGCCGAGTGGTGCTCGGCGTATTCGGGATCGGAAGTCGTCTCGAAGCTGCGGTCGGCGGCCCAGGCGTCGAGGTCGGCCACGGCGTACATGACGCGCCGGCCGAACTTGCGAAAACGCGGGCCACCGCCGAGTACGCGCTGTTTTTCCAGCGTGCGCGGCGACAGCCGCAGGTAGTCGGCGGCCTCGTCGTTGGTCAGATAACGCTGCGGCTGCGCAGCAGTGGTCGGGGCAGTGGCGGGTGCGGCAGAAGGCCGCAAGGGAGCGGGACGCATAGTGAGAACCTCCGTAGCTTTCAAAGCTCCGGCCGCACAGCGCAACCGGATGGAGGCAGTCTCAGAAAACGAAGCCCTCTTGCTCAGGGTCGTTTTGCGTGGCCATCAAAACGACCCTTCTCAAGCGGCGCAAGCTGTGCTAGGCGGCGATAGCCGCCGCGCATCAGCGCATCGCCGCGCCGCACCAGGCGGCGTACCTTGGAGCGCAGGCCGCCGTCGCTGTACCAACCGGCCGTGGCGTCTACGCCGAACAATCCTTCGGCCACGTCGCGCAAGGACGCGCCCGCCAGGGTCGCGTCGAGCGCCTGCAGGGTGTGCAGCTCCAGTAACGCAGCAGGCGTCGGCCTGGGCCTGGTTCGCGCGGCGCTGGGCGCGTGATCGAGCACAGGCGCGGCAGCGTCGCCGCGATGGGCATAGGCGACAGCCATGCCGTCTTCCAGGCCAAAGGCCAGCGCGTAACGCTGGCAATGGCCGGGGCTGCGCGCGATCAATGCCAGCCGCTTGCCATCGTGGAGCAGGTGCTTGTGGCCGGGAATGTTCCAGAAGTCGAATCTGGCCGCGTCAGGCGGCGGATCAGCATCGGGATAGAGTTGCACCACGGCCGCATGGCCGGGCAGCCAGGCCGGATGCGCGTCACGCGCATCCAGCGCCGGGTCTTCCAGCAGGCGCAGGCCCCAGCGATACGCAGCATCGGGGCGGCGCGCACGGCGCACCCAGTCAAGCCGGTAATCAGGATGCCTACGCAAGTACTCCCAGGCCAGCGCCAGCGCATCCAGCCACAAGATGTAGAGGTAAGCCGCCGTGGGATACCAGTGAGCGACGTGATGAGGATTGACCATGACCGTAGCTCCTGTCGAACAGCAGGAACGTCGCCACGGCGTCAGACATGCAGGAGCCTTAAATCAAGGTAGAAATCCGGTTAAGCTGTATCTGTTGGTGTCAAGGCTAATTGGCTCCGGCGTATTGCGAAATCCGTCCGAATGCGACGGCCGCCCGACTTAGAAATGTCATGCGGCACGGAATACCGTGCCGCAACTCCCGCAAAGGATCGTGGCTGTTTTTCGCATGAGGGCACTGCTTCGGTGCAAGAGTGCGGATTCAGACTTTGCGGGTCTGGAGCAAGACCGAAATAGCCTTAATACGCCCGGCTTGGGTGCGAATGGCTCAATCGACGACAGAGCGGTTTTCCTGCGCCAGCCGCAGGTATTCCGACAGCGGGCGCACCGCCTGGAAGTACAAATCCCGCGCTACGGGCTGCTTGTTCGGGCCGACGATGGAGGCCAGGTCGGACAGCTTGATGTGACCCAGCTCGGGCATACCGATGCCCACGTCCATGACGCCCCAAGCTGTATCGCCGTCGGCAGGATCGAGCGATGCCAGCAGCCAGATCGCGTGGGCGTCGGGAGTGAATAGCCGCACGACCGGCAACGGGTCGTATGGTTCACCGGCGGCGACCCGCCGCCCGTTCTCCAGCAGCGCGGCGCGCTGCTCCTCGGTGACGAGGGGAGCCTTCATCGAGGTGCTCCTGTTCCAACATGGCATGTCGGTTTTGCGTTTCCACGCGAAAGCGTGGATGCGTATTCCACGAAAGCCGTGGAAACACGAAAGCGCAAAAGCTCAATTGTAGAAATCTGCAAAGGCACGTTGGCGGTTTCCCGGTTTCACCGGAATCCGCAGAAGCGGATTTCCGTAAAAGAACGAAAAAGGGCCAAAAGCATGAATGAGTTAAAGATAACGTGGTTTTAATTGTGCTGCGAATTGACGCTTCTGTCCATGCAGAAGCGACCCATTCAGCGTGGCCGACCAGCCGGCGCCACCACCTTCGACGCCGAGTTGGCGCAAGCCTTCGGCGCGGCGGTGCGCGCGTTGCGGACGGAGCGCGGCATCGCGCAGGAGTCGCTGGCGAACCTCGCCGGCATCGAGCGTTCGCACATGGGCAAGGTCGAGCGTGGCGAGCACATGCCCACGCTGGCGATCATCTTCAAGATCGCCAGTGCGCTCGAATGCAGCACGGCAGTGCTGATGAGCAGGACAGAAGAGCTACTGGCAGTAGCCAGGTCGTAGTCGCCGAAGCGCTGCGTTTCGGTCGGGAGGATTCATGAAAACATGTTGGCTTTGCCCCAATCCCTTGGAGGGCGATCACCGAACGGGTGAGCACATCATTCCCAGCTCAATAGGTGGGCGCAAGGAAGTCCACGACTTCATCTGCAGGAGCTGCAATAGCACGCGGGGCGTTGCATGGGAGGCGGAACTCGCAAAGCAGTTCCTCTGGTTTTCGAGTGCAGCCGGAGTCAAACGCGGGCGAGGCGGCACGCATCCAGACTTCAAAGTGCAAACTGCGTCAGGAGAAAAGCTACGGCTTCGGGCTGACTCTGTATTGGTGCTTGATGGGCATGATATATCGACCCAAGAGTCAGACAACAGGATAGAAGTCGCCATTCGAGCAAATGATTCAAGAACTATAAAGAACTTGCTCAAAAAGATTGCTGTCGATCACCCGGAATTCGATTTCAAGAACGCCACCACCCGCTCGGAGCAAGTAGACAATTACTTGGACGAACCGCTCTGCATGAATTTCCGCTATGGCGGCCCGGCAGCCGGAAGGTCTATGGTCAAGTCGTGCCTGGCCCTCTTGTCGGAGGTTGATCATATTGAAAAAAGCAACTGCGCTCGGGCACTGGCTTACCTCTTAGACCCGAGCCCTGAGGCTCCAAACCCCTTTTACTTTTTCTTCGATGCGGATCTGATTGAGAACCGACCGCAGGATCACCTTTTCCACTGTGTTTCCGTGGTTGCTCAGCCACAGGAAGGTCGAATCCTCGGATATGTAGAACTCTTCAATTTTGCAAGGCTCCTTATCCTTATCAGCGATGAGTACAGCGGCCCGGCTTTTCAAGAGACCTATGCCATTGATCCCGTCGAGGGGAAAACGCTGGATTTATCCGTTGATTTCAGCCTCGTAGGCCGCTTGGATGACTTGCCAAAAATAGCGAGCGAGGCACCAAAGATGTACCTTGAGGCTTTTCAGCACACCGGGAAGATCGTTCAGGCTCTTAACGATGATCGAGTCAGAACGCTGGCCATATCGAGGGCCAGTGAGGGTGCGTTAAAAACACTGGGCTTAGCCCCGTCGGCGGAAGAGGTACCCCCCGAATTGAAAGACGAATGGATTCGCCTATTCATGCTGAATCTCAAGCCATACATCGAATCAACAATTAAAAGGGCAGCGCCATAACGCAGCTCGCTCCCCCGGGAGCAAGCGAAGCGCGCAGCGCCGCAGGCGCGAAGGCGTGAG
>NZ_KB290498.1:0-31383 GCF_000282835.1 Pandoraea sp. B-6
CGCCTGCCGCCGCCGTGCCTGCGGCAAAGCCGAGCGCCCCGGCCCCGGCTGCGGCCAAGCACAGCGGCGGTGCCGACACCGAGTGCGACGTGCTCGTGTTGGGCGCCGGTCCGGGCGGATACTCGGCGGCGTTCCGCAGTGCCGACCTGGGCCGCAAGACTGTGCTCGTCGAGCGCTATGCGACCCTCGGCGGCGTGTGCCTGAACGTCGGTTGCATCCCGTCGAAGGCGCTGCTCCATACGGCGGCCGTTCTCGAAGAGGCCCAGACGCTCGGTCATCACGGCATTTCGTTCGCGAAACCCGAGATCGATCTCGACAAACTGCGCGCCTACAAGGAAAGCGTGGTCGGCAAGCTCACGGGCGGTCTGGCCGGCATGGCCAAGATGCGCAAGGTGGAAGTCGTGCGCGGCGTCGGCACGTTCCTCGACCCGAATCACATCGAAGTCGTCGCTGAAGACGGCAGCAAGCGCACCGTGAAGTTCGCGCAGGCCATCGTCGCCGCGGGTTCGCAGGCGGTGAAGTTGCCGTTCCTGCCGGAGGACCCGCGCATCGTCGATTCGACCGGCGCCCTCGAGTTGCGTCAACTGCCGAAGAAGATGCTCGTGATCGGTGGCGGCATCATCGGTCTGGAAATGGCGACGGTGTATAGCGCCCTGGGCACCGAGATCGATGTCGTGGAAATGCTCGACGGCCTGATGCAAGGCGCCGACCGCGATCTGGTCAAGGTCTGGGAGAAGATGAACGCGAAGCGCTTCGGCCGCGTCATGCTCAAGACCAAGACCGTGGGTGCCGAGGCCAAGGCCGATGGCATCTACGTGAAGTTCGAGGGCGAGGCGGCACCGGCGGAGCCCCAGCGTTACGACCTCGTGCTGGTCGCCGTGGGCCGCAGCCCGAACGGCAAGAAGATCGGCGCCGAGAACGCGGGCGTCGCCGTGGGCGATCGCGGGTTCATCGATGTCGACAGGCAGATGCGGACCAACGTGCCGCACATCTTCGCGATTGGCGATATCGTCGGTCAGCCGATGCTGGCCCACAAGGCCGTGCATGAAGCCCACGTCGCGGCGGAAGCGGCGGCAGGCGAGAAGGCTTATTTCGACGCCATCCAGATTCCGTCGGTCGCCTACACCGATCCGGAAGTGGCTTGGGCCGGCAAGACGGAAGACCAGTTGAAGGCCGAAGGGGTGAAGTACGGCAAGGCCGTGTTCCCGTGGGCGGCATCGGGTCGCGCGATCGCGAACGGCCGTGACGAAGGCTTCACCAAGGTGCTGTTCGATGAAGAAACGCATCGCATCGTTGGCGGTGCCATCGTCGGCACGCACGCTGGCGATCTGATCGGCGAACTTTGCCTGGCCGTCGAGATGGGCGCGGATGCCGTCGATATCGGGAAGACGATTCACCCGCACCCGACGCTGGCCGAATCGGTCGGTATGGCGGCGGAGATTTACGAAGGTGTTTGCACCGACGTTCCGCCGGCCCGCAAGAAGTAAAGCGCGTCGGTGTCTGGTGCGCGCCTCGGATGATTCCGGGGGGGGGGGGGCGCGCGCCGGGCATGCATGACGTGACCGATGTCCGCCGCGCCGCATTCGGGGCGAGGTCGGATGCCAAAAAAACCGCCATTTCGCTCCGAGATGGCGGTTTTTTTATGGCGGCGACGTCGCCGTTCGCCCCAAAAAAGAAAAACCCGGCACGAGGCCGGGTTCGAACGCTAGCGTCGCGAAACGCTATCGATTACTTCTTGGCGCTGGAGGCAGCACGCGAAGCCTGAGCAGCAGCCTTCGTGGCGACGCTGGTCGCGGCAGCGAAGTTCGTCTCGGCGATTTCAACGGCTTGCTTGGTGGCCTTCTGCACGCTGTCGAACGCGCTGTTGGCTGCCGACATGGCCGACTTGGCCAGTGCAACGGCAGACTCCGAACCGGCCGGGGCGTTCTTGGCCAGATTGTCGAACAGGGCTTGCATGTTCTGCGAGCTTTCCGCCAGTTGGGCTTCGGCCACCTTCGTCACTTCGGCTTGCGTCGACGAAGCGATTTCGTACAGGTGACGGCCATACGCAATCGCCTTTTCGGCGGCGGGCTGGACGAGGTTGGCTTGCAGGGCGAGCAACTCTTGCGCGTCTTTCACTGCGAAGGCCTTCTGCGCGGTCGAGGCGGACTCGGCCAGCGATGCCTTGACGGCTTGCAGGTTCAGCTCGACGAGCTTTTCCATGCCTTCGAACGCCTTGTTGGTCAGGCCAAAAAGGGTTTCGAGATTGGCTTTGTGGGCGGCGGCGAATTGCTCGGGGGTCAGAAACGACATGGCGTTCTCCTATGATGGTGTCATACACAACGTATCGACCCACTCCGTGTTCGCAAATGAGTTCTCACCTTATCCTGGTGAAAACACGGTTGGGGCCTCTAAATGGGGGTGCGATTTCTTTTGTGCATCGCACAATTGCAAGTGTAGAGATATTTTTGTCGCTGTCAAGTCTTTTTTGTGCGCTGCAACAATTCAATAAAAGCTTACAAAATCAACCGGTTGGGATCCCGTGACTAACGTATGACACCGCGTTGCGGCGAATGGCGGGCACCGTCCGGAAACGCTTCATTGGTGCGGCTCCGCACCGTTTTGGCACCCGGCGCACCCCGTGCGCCGATGTTACTATCGTCGAGTTCCGGCACTGGCGAAACATCTTCGCGGTCAACGGCTCGCTGCCTTACCGAGCGTGGCTCGCGTGGTCGATGCGCCTGTGCCGATGTCGTTCAACGCCTTTTTGCGTGCCGCCACTGCCGGCCATTCGCGTCGATGCAAGCGTTCTACAGCGATCATTTCGTGCTGCCGTTGCCACCCGGGCATCGGTTTCCGATGGAAAAGTATGCCCGTCTGCGCGAGCGTGTGGCGGGGGAGTTGCCGCACGTTGCGCTTGCCGAGGCATTGTCCGCGGACGACGTGATGCTCGGTCGCGTCCACTCGCTGGCGTACGTGGCGCGAGTGAGCGCCGGTCAGTTGGATCCCAAAGAGCAGCGTACGATCGGATTCCCATGGTCACCGCAAATGGTCGAGCGCTCGCGCCGGTCGGCGGGGGCGACGGTGGCCGCCTGTCGGGCCGCGCTGACCGATGGCGTGGCTGCTAATCTCGCTGGGGGAACACATCACGCGTATGCCGACCGCGGCGAAGGCTTCTGCGTGTTCAACGACGCAGCGGTCGCGGCGCGCACGATGCAGGCCGAACTCGGTCCGGGCACGCGTGTGGCGATCATCGATCTCGACGTGCATCAGGGCAACGGCACAGCGGCCATTTTCGAGCACGACCCGAGCGTGTTCACGCTGTCGCTGCACGGTGAGCACAACTACCCGTTTCACAAGGCGCGCGGTGACCTCGACGTGGCATTGCCCGACGGCTGCGGCGACGACGATTACCTGGTCGCGCTCGGCCACGCACTGACCGATCTCTTCGCGCAATTCACCCCGACCCTTGCGATTTATCTCGCGGGCGCCGATCCGCTGGCGAATGACCGGCTTGGCCGGCTGGCATTGACGCATGACGGATTGCTCGCGCGCGACCGTCGGGTGCTGACGGCCTGCGCAGAGCGCGGGCTGCCGGTGGCTATCGCAATGGCAGGCGGCTACGGTCGCGACATCGAACAGACGGTCGCCGCGCATTTTGCGACGATCCGCCTCGCCGATCAGTTCCAACTGGCGGTCCGCCGTCGGCACCCTGCGCCGGCAGAAGGTGCTCTCGTATGAGCGAGCATCGCACCGTGTCACCTTCGCCCGCGAATGCACCACATGGTCGCGAGATGGCCGGCACCGAACGTGCGGCGATCTGGCGCGCGGCCATGCCGTGGTGGTTCGTGTTGATCTGGAGCACCGGTTTTATTGTCGCCAAATACGGCATGCCGAATGCCGAGCCGCTGACCTTTCTAGCGCTGCGCTTCGGCGGCACGCTGCTGGTCATGCTTCCCATCGCCTGGTTGACGGGCATGTCATGGCCGAGGCGGCGCGCGGTGGAGGGCCGGACGGTACCGGCCGGCACGATCGGGCCCATCGACTGGCCGCTCATTGCGCATCTTGCCGTGTCCGGCACGCTGATCCAGGCGGTGTACCTCGGCGGCGTCTGGGCAGCGATCAAGCACGGCGCGCCCGCCGGGCTGGCCGCGCTGGTCGTCGGCATCCAGCCGTTGTTGACGGCGCTCTTCGCACGTGTGGTCGGTGAGCCGGTCTCGCGCCGGCAATGGTTGGGGCTGTTGTGCGGATTCGCCGGCGTCGGGCTGGTGGTGGCGAACAAGGTTGGCGTTCGCGGCATCGGTGTGGGTCCGGTGGCCTTGTGCGTGTTGAGCCTGCTCGCGATCACGGCGGGCACGCTCTATCAAAAACGGTTTTGCGCCCATTTCGATTTGCGTGTCGGCACGCTCGTGCAGTTCGGTGCGGCGTTTGCGGTAACGCTGCCCGCCGCGTGGATGCTCGAGACGATGCAAGTGCGCTGGAACGCGCCAATGATCGGCGCGCTGGTATGGTCGGTGCTGGCGTTGTCGATCGGTGCCATCTCCTTGCTGTTTCTGCTGATTCGACAGGGTGCCGCGACCAAGGTATCCAGCCTGATGTATCTGACGCCTCCGACGACCGCGGTCATGGCCTGGTTGCTATTCGGCGAGACGTTGTCCCCGCTGAGTGCCGCCGGGATGGTCGTCGCGGCGCTTGGCGTTGCGCTTGTCATCGAGCGGCGGGCGGTGCCGGCCGCGTCGTCGCCATGAGCAGCCGGGCGACGCATTTCTCCCTTCGTTTGCCGTGAGCCTGACTTATGAAACACCTACACCAACACCCGCACCAGGACGCCACACAGTCCTCGGCGCAGAACGCCGCCGAGGCAGCCGACTTGCATGCGCAGCCGGGCACGGGGGAGGGGGCGCGTCGCCCGACGATCGGCAATGACGCCGAGCAGCGTGTGGCCTATGTCGACGAGGCCATTCGCAGCCGGCGATCGATTCGGGCGTACTTGCCCACGCCGGTGCCGCAGGCAACGGTGGCGGACATTCTTGGCGTGGCCTCGCGTGCGCCGTCGGGCAGCAACATTCAGCCTTGGCAAACGTATGTATTGACCGGCCAGGCGCTGACATCGTTGACGTCGCGCCTTCTGGAGGCGTTCAACGACCCGGCGCAGCGCCTGATGCATCAGGAGGAATACGCCTACTACCCGCGCGAGTGGACGGAACCTTACCAGGCACGGCGGCGCAAGGTCGGTTGGGATTTGTATGGACTGCTGGGTATTGGCCGCGCCGACAAAGACCGCATGCAGGGGCAGCACGCGCGCAACTTCTGTTTCTTCGATGCGCCGGTCGGACTGATCTTCACGATCGATCGACACCTGGAGCAGGGAAGTTGGCTGGACTACGGCATGTTCCTGCAGAGCGTGATGGTCGCGGCGCGGGCGCGAGGCCTCGACACTTGCCCGCAGGCCGCGTTCGCCACGTTTCACCAGGTAATTGCGGCGGAACTGCGCCTGCCCGAGACCCGAATGGTGGTGTGCGGCATGGCATTGGGGTATGCGGATCCGGATGCCATCGAAAACCAGCTTGTCACCGACCGTGCGCCGCTGGCTGAGTGGGCGCATTTCCTTAGCTGAATCATCTCTGGATGTTTGCGTTATTTGGCAATTTGTTGCGAATGTGCAGTTTGGCGGATTGCGCCGCACAAAACTGCCAGATGCCGGTTTAAGTATTTCAGCTAAGTCATTCATATTGCTTATTTTTTGGGAAGTTACTAAACTTCTTCCAAACTCGTTGCCTGTCAACCTTACGCTACCCCCAATCTATGTACGCGATCACCACCCTTGCGCGTCTGTGCCGCTCCCGCCTCTGGGGTGCTGCCGTCGTGGCGATCTCGCTCGCCGCCGGTGCCCCAGCCGTCGTTCAAGCTGCCGGTAAGACGAGCGTATGCTCGTCCAAGGCAGCCAAGACGGCCGCCCAGAAGCGCGCGTGTGCCAATTCCAAGGCGACGAAATCTGTCGCCACCTCCCATTCCGGTGCCAAACGTGCCGTTGCCAAGACCGCCTCGCGCGAGAAGGCGGGCGCCAAGGCGCGCAAACTGGCTACCGTCGAAGAAGACGCGGCCACCAAGCGTGTTGCCATCAAACACGTCGTCTACAAGCACGGCAAACGTCGTGTCGTGACGTCGTATCGCACGGTCAACTTTACGCCGCAGGCGCAGGATCGACTGTCCGCCGGGCGCGCATTCGGTCTGCATGAATCCCCTGACGCGCTGGCGCTGCGTTCCTCGGTGGCCTATGTTGTCGATGAGCGCACCGGCGAATCGCTGTTCGACAAGAACTCGCAAGCCGTGTTGCCCATCGCGTCGATCTCGAAGCTGATGACCGCGATGGTGTCGCTCGACGCGGGCGTGCCGATGACGGACATGATGGAAGTGACGGACGAAGATCGCGATTACGAGAAGGGTACGGGCTCGCGTCTGTCGGTGGGGTCGCGTCTGTCGCGTGAAGACATGCTGCACATTGCGCTGATGTCGTCGGAGAATCGCGCGGCCGCTGCGCTGTCGCGTTACTTCCCGGGCGGTCGTCCGGCGTTCCTCGCGGCGATGAACCGCAAGGCGAAGCAGCTCGGTATGAACGACACGCACTTCAACGATCCAACGGGCCTGTCGAGCCAGAATGTGTCGAGCGCACGTGATCTGGTGAAGATGGTCAAGGCCGCTTATCAGTACCCGATGATTCGCCGTTTCTCGACGGACAGCAATTACGACGTCAATACCGGCCGTCGCGAGTTGCACTATGTCAGCACGAATCACCTGATCGGACACCCGGGCTGGGAAATCGGTCTGCAGAAGACGGGCTACATCAACGAAGCGGGGCAATGCCTCGTGATGCAAGCCAACGTCGATGGCCGTCCGGTGATCATGATTCTGCTCGATTCGACCGGCAAGTACTCGCGCTTCGCCGACGCCACGCGCGTTCGCAAGTGGCTGCTCGAAGGGGGCGGCGCTACGCCGCAACGCACGGCGGGTACGGCACCGACGGCACAAGTCGCGACCAACAGCGAACACGCGCTGTAAGTCGCCCAAACCGTTGCCAAACAAAAGGCGCTCCCTCGGGAGCGCCTTTTGCATTCCGCGACCGGATTCGCGAAGCGCGATGTCGGTTCGGGCTATTCGGCTGTCGCCACATGCGACACGTTGCTACCGACGGCGGGGGGCGGCGCGTGAAAGCCGAGCGACGCGGAAATCTGCAGCGCCGTCTCGTTCAGATTTGCGAGCCACGCGTCCTGCAAACGGTCGGCGGGTGCCGACAGCGAGAGTCCGGCCACGAGCTTTCCGCTGTCGTCGTAGATGCCCGCCGCAATGCAGCGAACCCCCAGTTCGAGTTCCTCGTTGTCGCGGGCATAGCCGGACTGGCGCACGTGGCTCAGCTCGCGCTCGAGTTTTTGCAGATCGGTGATGCTGTTGCGGGTGTGTCCCGACAGGCCGGTGCGCGTGGCATACGCGCGCACGCGCGCGGCTTCGTCCGCCGCGAGGAAGAGCTTGCCGACCGATGTCAGGTGCAAGGGCGCATGACCACCGATGGCGCGCACCACCTGCATCCCCGAACGCTCGCTGTAGGCCCGCTCGATATAGACGATTTCATCGCCCTGGCGCACCGACAGGTTGACAGTCTGGCCGGTCATCCGGTGCAGGCCGCGCATGGGCGCGAGGGCGGCATCGCGCACCGACAACCGTGCCTTGACCAGATTGCCGAGTTCGAGCAGGCGCATGCCCAGACGGTACGTGCCCGGATCACAGCGGTCGACAAAGCGGCAGGCGACCATGTCGTTCAGGATACGGTGCGCCGTGGACGGATGCAGTTCCGTCGACTGCGCCAATTCCTTGAGGCTGACGGGGTCGGCATGGGCGGCAAGGGCATCGAGCAGACGCATCATGCGCTCGATGACCTGGATGGACGTGCGCGACTCCGTACTTTGACTACCTTCGTCTTTCATGGGGGAGGGCCGAGTTTCGTATAGGGGTGATTCTATATCATATTGTGAAAAATTCGCACCCTTCCTGTAGAGGACTTCTGCGAAAAGTGGGCGTGCCACAGGAGAGCGTCGTTGCCGCAGTCTCGGCTGACTGAAACCGAAAGTGGTCTCTCGTCCAGACGACTACCATGGCCTTGTCATTTCATTCAGTGTCCGGCTGGGTTGAAAGACGAGATCGGCACGCTCAAGGAGGTTCGGGGAATGTACAGGTATGGGTTTTCGCCGGCGGCAGGGAGTTGGTCGCCGCCAAGGTGCACGCGTAGTCGGGGGGCAGTCACTTACGAAAAGTCGATTGCCGACAAGCATGCGGACATCGTCGGTCAGTTTCGGCAGATCGCCAACGCGAAGGCGCAACTGGGATTGGACTGCGGCTCGCTTTCCCGATTGGAAAACACGTTCTACTCGACTTACAGGAAAGCGACATCAGGGTACTGGGGGGGCGGACTCTGGGACGGGGTTTATCGATATGCCGGTAACGCGAGCCGATCGGGTCCGTACTGCCGGGTTGGCGAGCAGTTGAACGATCACGACGTCGACAGTCTCACGCCGTCGGCCAGGCGGTTCTCGGCGATTCTGGGACATCTGACGGAAGCACTGCGCAAGGAGCAGGAAATCCTGACGAAATGTTTCGCAATGGCGCAGCGCTCGGTGGGGTTTGGCGGGGCGACCTTTGGCGAACCCGATATCCAAAAGACGGCAAGCCAGCGCCTGTCGGTCGAGCGTGCCGATGGCATCGCCGAGATCGAGCGATGCCTGACGGGCGTGCGCGAGTCGATCGCACTGGCCTCAAAGGAGGTGTGGCCGGAACGGAAGCACTATGGCAAGCGCGTCGGCATTACGACTTCCCTTTACTCCGCGGCGGCGGCCGTTGCGGTGGCAGGACTGTTTGTGTCGGGCGGCATTCTCGCCATTGTGGCGACGGTGATGACGCTGGTGATCCGCGGGGTCAGCCTGGGAAGCATTCGTGGGTTCGATCGTGAGCGAGGATGGAAGTCTGTCGAAAGTCTGTTGGCAAGCACCGGGCAATTCATTGAAACGGAGGGGACTATGATGAGAACGTACTTGGACGTGGCCGATCGGCGTGCCGCGCTCGAGCGTGAAGATATGGTGTGGAATCTGTTGAATGGCATCAAGAGTGGGCTTGGCCAAGTCAATCATCAGGTGGAGTCGCTGGATACTCGGGCTGGGACCCTTTCGAATCAAATGGAAACCGTGGCGAACCGACTGGATGATCAAATGTATGCGGTCTCCGATCAAGTGGACACCCTCACCAATCGGTTCGACGGTTTCACCGATCAAGTCGCCAGCCTCACCGATCAATTCGGCACCCTCACGAATCGAGTGGACTCCCTGGCGTCGGAAGTCGCGGCAGGGTTCGCGAACACTGACGCCAAATTTGAAAGCTTCAGGCGCGATTTGCAGCGGTTGTCGCGGGTGCAGGAGATGATGGCGGCGCGCCTGGCACTCATGCCCTATCCTCCGGCGGCGCCACCCGCCGAGCGGCGGGGACTTACGCGGACGAACTCGTTGAACGCGTTGAGCGACATCACGCCCCGAATGGCGTAATCGTCTGCGCGATATGCGGGAATCCACGCTGGGCCAGACCGGCCCAGCGACTTATAATGGCGCATTATTCCCGGAAAGAGGATTCCCCCAATGCGCGTCGGACTCTTTGTCACGTGTCTGATCGACCTGATGCGTCCGGAGATCGGCTTCTCGACGCTCAAGCTGCTGGAGACGGCGGGCTGCGAGGTCGTGATTCCCGATTCCCAGACCTGCTGTGGTCAGCCCGGCTATAACTCGGGCGAACGGGCCATTGCCCGCGATCTCGCTCAGAAGTTCCTCGAGGAGTTCGAATCGTTCGACTACGTCGTCGTGCCGTCGGGATCGTGCGGTGGCATGGTCAAGGCGCACTACGGCGACCTCTTTGCCGACGACCCCGAACTCATGGGCCGCTACGAGCGACTGCGCCCGCGCGTGTTCGAGCTGACCGATTTCCTCGTCAATGTGCTGCACATCGATACCGTGCCCGGCGATTACAACGGCGAAGTGACCTATCACGATTCATGCTCGGGGTTGCGTGAGCTGGGCGTCAAGACGCAGCCGCGCGCATTGCTCGCGAAAATGCCGGGCGTCAAGATGACGGAAATGAAGGACTGCCAGGCTTGTTGCGGTTTCGGAGGCACCTTCGCGCTCAAGTACGGCAACATCTCGACGGCCATCGTCGACGAGAAGTGCGCGAACATCGCCGCGAGCGGGGCGCCAGCGGTCGTGCTGGGCGACCTCGGATGCATGCTCAACATCGAAGGACGTCTGCGCCGCACCGGCGACACGAAGACGCGCGTGCTCCACATTGCCCAGGTGCTCGCGGGCGATGTGTGAGCTCGCCGCTGTCCTCCCGACCCTCCCGACCTTCACGCCCGTGTGTGCGATGACGCACACCGGCGGCCATCACCTCCAGTGAGTCGCGATGCAAGTTCAATCGATGCAATTCAAGGCGCGCGCCGGGCAAAAGCTCGCGGACCAGCGTCTGCAGGCCAACCTCCGGAAACTCTCGACCAAGTTCGTGACGGCGCGCGCCACGGCCATCGAGGAAATCGACTTCGAGGCCACGCGCGAGGCGCTCAAGGCACGTCGTAATCGCGGGCTCGAGACGCTCGATGTCTGGCTGGAGATTTTCGAGCGCGAGGCCACGCGACGTGGCGCCACGGTGTTGTTCGCCGAATCGACGCAGGACGCTGCCCGCCTGATTGCCGAAATCGCCCGCAAGCACGACGTCAAGAAGGTGATCAAGTCGAAATCGATGGTCACGGAGGAATTGCAGCTCAACAAGGTGCTCGCCGACATGGGTGTGCAATCGGTCGAGACCGATCTGGGCGAATACATCCTGCAGATCAACGACAACGAACCGCCGTCGCACATCATTGCGCCGGTCGTGCACAAGGACAAGGACGAGGTTGCCGACCTGTTCGCTCGCGTTCACCATAAGCCGCGTCTGACCGACATTCCGGCGATGACACGCGAAGCGCGCGAGATGCTGCGTCCGCAGTTTCTCTCGGCGGACATGGGCGTGACCGGCGGCAATTTTCTCGTCGCCGAAACCGGCTCCGTGGCCGTGGTGACGAACGAAGGCAACGAGGGCATGTGCACGATCATGCCGCGCGTGCATGTGGCCGTGACCGGTATCGAGAAGGTGTTGCCCACGCTCGAGGATCTGGCGACGGCCATGCGTCTGTTGCCGCGCTCCGCGACCGGGCAGGGCACGTCGAACTACTTCTCGCTGCTGACCGGTACGCGCGTCGAGGGTGAGCTCGATGGCCCCGACCATATGTACTTCGTGCTGGTCGACGGTGGCCGCTCGGGATTGATCGGCGGCGCGTTTCAGGACATGCTGCGTTGCATCCGTTGCGGCGCTTGCATGAATCATTGTCCCGTCTATCAGAAGATCGGCGGGCACGCCTACGGTTGGGTGTATCCGGGGCCGATGGGGTCGGTGCTCACGCCGAGCTATGTCGGCCTGGAGAAGACGCTCGATCTGCCGCAGGCCGCCACGCTGTGCGGGGAGTGCAATCGCGTCTGCCCCGTGGGCATTCCGATCTCCGATCTGCTTCGCAAGCTGCGCGAGCGCCAGGTCGATCGCGGCCTGCGGCCGTGGCAGGAGCGCACGGCGCTCGCCGCGTGGGCGTTTGCGGCGCGTCGCCCTCGTCTGTATGCGGCGCTTGCCGGCCTGGGTGCGCGTGTACTCCATTGGATGGGGCGCGAGCGTGGCAGCCTCTCGAAGCTGCCGCTCGCCGCAGGATGGAGCGACACGCGGGAAATGCCTGCCCCGAGTGGCAAGACGTTCCGCACGATGTATCGCGAGCGTCGCGCGCCGCGGTAAGCGGTTAAGCGTTCAGCGATGTGGAACGACCGGTGGCCTTGACGTACCGGCGTTCAAAGCAAAAGCCGGGCCCCGAATGTCTGCCATTGGCATCCGGGGCCCGGCTTTTTTGTTGGCGCCCCGTCAGGTTCTGGCGGGCAACGCCAGACGTTTCTCGATGCGTCGCTGCAGTGCCGACAACCCGGTCGACAGCACCCAGTAAATGGCGGCGCAGGCGAGATAGAGCGGCAGCGGCTGGTAGGTCGTTGCAATGACCTCCTGCGCGGAGCGCAGCAACTCGGTCACGGTAATGACCGAGACCAGCGATGTGTCCTTGATCAGGCTGATGAGGCTGTTGCCGAGACTCGGCACAGCGATGCGCAGGGCTTGCGGGGCGATGACGTAACGCAGCGTCTGCCAATAGGAGAGGCCGAGGCTGTAGGCCGCGAGCCATTGTCCGCGCGGCATGCCTTCGAGGGCGCCGCGCATGCTCTCCGACAGATAGGCGCCGACGTTCAGGCTGAGCGTGAGCACACCGGCGGGTGTCGGATCGAGCGCGATGCCAACGCCCGGCAGGCCGTAGTAGATCACGAAGATCTGCACCAGCAGCGGGGTGCCGCGCATGATGCTGACATAGGTGCGGGCGATGCCGCGCAGCACGCGGACGTTGCCGATACCCATGATCGCCACGATCACGCCGATCGCCAGGCCGAACACCATCGACATCAAGGCGAACTTGATCGTGAGCACGGTGCCTTGCAGCAGCACTGGCATGGATTGGGCGGCGAGTTCGAATGGATTCATGAGGGGGGTGTCTGGGGGGAACGTGGGCCGGAACGACGACGGCCGGCACCCGCGTGGTTTGCGTGGTGCCGGCCGTGATGCGACCGAAGTGTGTCGCGCGCGGCTTGCGGGTTACTTCGCCGGCTTGGACGTGTCCTCGCCGAACCACTTCAGCGCGAGCTTGCCGAGCGAGCCGTCCTGCTTCATGGCCGTGAGGGCATCGTCGATGGCCTTCGCGAACTTGGGGTTGCCCTTGCGGAACGGAATGCCCACCGACTCGCTGGCGCCTTGCAACACGGCCCCCGCACGCAGCGGCAGGTTCGACGTCTTGATCAAATAGGCGAGCATCAGGCGATCGTTGAGCGCCGCGTCGATGCGCCCGGCGGCGAGATCGCGCAGGTACTCCGGCGCGCCCGGATAGGTGCGCACGTCGATGCCCGGCACCGCCTTCGCGAGCTTGTCGTAGTTGCTGCCGAGACTCACGCCGAGCTTGTGGCCCTTGAGGGCGTCGAGCGAATTGAACTCGCGTTTGTCGTCCTTGCGCTGAATGAGCTGCGCGGCCGAGAAGGTGTACGGCTGGCTGAAGTCGAGCGAGCGCTTGCGTTCGTCGGTAATGGCCACCTGATTGACGATGACGTCGAATTTACCGGCCACGAGACCGCCGATAATGCCGCTCCATTCCGTCGTCACGAACACCGGCTTTACGCCGAGACGTTCGGCAACGGCCTTGGCGACGTCGACATCGAAGCCTTCGAGCTGGCCATCGGCCGCGCGATAGTTGAACGGCGGATAAGTCCCTTCGATCCCGATTTTCAGTACGCCCGCCGATTTCACGGTGTCGAGCAGATCGGCGGCGCGCGCGGGCGCGGTGCCCAGCAGCGCAACGGCGGTCAGCGGTACGAGGCACAGCGACTTGAGCCAGTTTTTCATGATGTTGAGGTCTCCCTGTGTCAAATGAAGGGGGCGCGACGTGCGGCCGATCAGGCCGTACGCAGCGCTTGCACGCATTCTCGCACCAGCTCGGGGCCGCGGTAAATCAGCCCGCTGTAGATTTGTACCAGACTGGCCCCGGCATCGAGCTTGGCCTGCGCGTCGGCACCCGACAGGATGCCGCCCACGCCGATGATCGGCAGGGCGCCGCCCAGCTCGGCGGCCAGTGCGCGGATCACGCGATTCGAGGCTTCGAACACGGGCCGCCCCGACAGGCCGCCGGTTTCGTTGGCGTAGGGCAGGCCCGCTACCGCCTCGCGCGAGAGCGTTGTATTGGTGGCGATCACGCCGTCGAAACCATGACGCGTGAGTGTGCCCGCGATGACCTTGATCTGCTCGTCGTCGAGATCCGGCGCAATCTTGAGGGCGATCGGCACGTATTTGCCGTGGCGGTCGGACAGCGCGCGTTGCTTGTCCTTGAGCTTGCCGAGCAGGGCGTCGAGTTCGTCGCCGCCTTGCAGCTGGCGCAGGTTTTTCGTATTGGGCGACGAGATGTTGACCGTCACATAGGTGGCGTACGGGTACACCTTCTCGAGGCAGATGAGGTAGTCGTCGACCGCGCGCTCGATCGGCGTGTCGGCGTTCTTGCCGATGTTCAGGCCCAGCGGCCCCTTGTAGCGCGCCGACTGCACGTTCTGAAGAAACTGCTCGACACCGCCGTTGTTGAAGCCCATGCGGTTGATGATCGCTTCGGCTTGCGGCAGGCGGAAGATGCGCGGCTTCGGATTACCCGGCTGCGGACGCGGCGTGACCGTGCCGACTTCCACGAAGCCGAAGCCCAGTGCGGCGAGGCCGTCGATGCAGCTCCCGTCCTTGTCGAGGCCTGCGGCGAGGCCCACGGGATTCGGGAAGCGGATGCCCATGACCGTGCGTGGATCTTCGGGCAGCGTCTGACCGATGAGACCGGCCAGGCCGAGCGAGGCAGCACTGCGCAGCGTGGCCAGCGTCAAATGGTGGGCTTGTTCGGCATCAAGACAGAACAGGGCGCGACGGGCCAGAGGGTAGAGGGGCGCAAGCACGATGTCGGGTTCGGCAGAATCGGAAAGTCGCCATTTTACCGGTATCCCGGTCGCCGAGCGCGTCAATTTTCTACGCTCTGCGTACTCCTGAATGGCGGCGCGGTGGCAAGGGAATGAGCGCGGTGCGCACGGGTGGCCGCCCCGCGAATTGCACGCCTGACAGCAACACGGAGCACAGTGTCGACGTTACTCGCCGGCGGCGTCGAGCATGGCTTCCGGCATGTCTTGCCATTGGCCGTCGAGCAGGCCTTGCAGGGGGCGGAAGTTCGCCTTGTAGACCATCTTGCGGCTTGCCTGAATCCAGTAGCCGAGATACACGTGCGGCAGTCCGAGCGCGCGCGCCTGCTCGATCTGCCAAAGAATGTTGTACGTGCCGTACGACGCGCCTTCAATGTCGGGATCGAAGAACGTGTAGACCGACGACAGGCCGTCGCTCAGGATGTCGACCATGCTGATCATGCGCAACGTGCCTGCGCCCTGATGGCCGGGCGGCTCGCGAAATTCCACCAGTCGGGAGTTCACGCGGCTTTGCAGCAGAAACTGTTCATACTGCTCGCGGCTGTCGTGGTCCATGCCGCCGCCTGCATGACGTTGCGACTGGTAGCGCATGTAGAGCTGGTAATGCTCTTCCGTGTAATGCAACCCGGAGACGTTGACCGCGAGGCCGGCGTGGCGGCGCCAGATGCGACGTTGTGTGCGGTTCGGCGCGAAGCGCGCGATCGGTACGCGCACGGGCACACACGCGCGGCAGCCGTCGCAATACGGGCGGTACGTGAACACGCCGCTGCGGCGAAACCCGGCGCGAACGAGTTCGCTGTAGACGTCCGAGTTGATCAGATGGCTGGGCGTGGCGACCTGCGAGCGTGCCGTGTGATTATCGAGGTAGCTGCAGGGGTAGGGCGCCGTTGCGTAGAACTGAAGGGCAGACAGCGGGGAGAGCGGCAGTTCGTTCGGATGGGTCACTGGGAAACCTCGTGAGCCTTGTCTGCTGCGTTACCGTAGGCCAGCGTGCTGAGCATTTGCTTATCCAGACGCCAGACCGGGGCGGGCGCCACGACCGCCTTCTGCACATGCGTCAGAAATGCCTGACGGGGAATTTCGCTGCCACCGAGCGACGCCAGATGAGCGGTACTTTGCTGGCAGTCTATCACCTCTATTGCGTGTGCGCGTGCAAACGCGACGAGCGCGGCGAGGGCGATTTTCGACGCATCGGTGCGGCGGGCGAACATCGATTCGCCATAGAACATGCGTCCGAGCGCCACGCCGTAAAGACCGCCGACGCGCTCACCCTCGTAGAAGGTTTCCACGCTGTGGGCGAGCCCGGCGTCATGCAGTGCGCGATAGGCGGCAATGATCGCAGGTGTGATCCATGTGCCGTCCTGCGCGCGCCGGGGGGCCTGTGCGCAGGCTTGCATGACGGTGGCAAAGTCGGCGTCGAGACGGATTTCCCAGGCGTCGTCGCGCAGCACGCGACGCAACAGTTTGCGGAAGTTGTGGCTGACGACGAAATTCTCGGGACGCAGCACCATGCGCGGGTCCGGGCTCCACCAGAGCACGGGTTGACCCTGCGAGTACCACGGGAAGATGCCTTGCCGGTAGGCGGCAAGCAGACGTTGCGGCGAGAGGTCGAGACCGGCCGCCAGCAAACCCGGCGCCTCGCTCGATGCGTCGAGCGCTTCGTTCACCGGGGGAAAGGAATCGTTTGCTTCGAGCCAGACGACCATGTCGATGTCAGCGTTCCGGCGTGTCGGGTGGCGTGGTGCGATGGGCCGCGCAGGCCGGCTCAGACACGCAGCATCGGCGTGAGGATATCCTCGGTGTGCGCCGTATTGACGGGCAGCGACGGCACCGGCACGCCGGGCGCCGCAGCGCCGTTGCGGGAGGCCTCGAGGTGCACGCCGAAGGCCCCTGCGCGACGGTCTTCGAAGAAGAAGCGCAGCGTCTTCGCCACCGTCGGGAAGGCGATGTCATCCCAGGGAATTTCGTGCTCCGAGAACAAGGCGACTTCGAGGCTCTCTTCTCCGGCGGCGAACTGCGGCTCGCGCATCTGCGCCAGATAGAAAATATGGACCTGATTCACATGCGGCACGTTGAGCAGCGAGAACAGGGCGCCGACCTCGACATTTGCGCCGGCTTCTTCCAGCGTTTCGCGTGCGGCGGCCTGTGCCGTTGTCTCTCCGATTTCCATGAAGCCGGCGGGCAGTGTCCAGTAGCCCAGGCGCGGCTCGATTGCGCGCTTGCACAGCAGCACCTGATCGCCCCACACGGGCACCGTGCCAAGCACGTTGCGCGGGTTCTCGTAGTGAATGGTGCCGCAATGGGTGCACACGTGTCGCTCGCGGTTATCACCGGGCGGAATGCGCGACTCGACCGAGTGGCCGCAGGCGGAACAGAATTGGATGGGAGGGCGTCGGTTCATGGTTGCTGCGAGTGTATCATCGGCAACGCACGCTGTGCGGTGGCGCACGTGGTGGGCCGGGATATCCCGGGTTGCCGCCGCGTGCGGCGAACCGGCGTTAGCGGCCGCGTGGCCACGAGGAAAATAATCGGCGAGTTATGTTGCACTGCAGTGGTAATTGTCATATACTTCAATTCTTCAGACGCGGGGTGGAGCAGTCTGGCAGCTCGTCGGGCTCATAACCCGAAGGTCACAGGTTCAAATCCTGTCCCCGCAACCAAATTCGAAAGCCTGATTTCTTCACGAAATCAGGCTTTTTGCGTTTCGGCTCGGCGGGTGTCGGCGGCATCGCGCCTGTGTCCGCCGGTGTCGTGCGCGCGTCGTGTCCCGGTCGGAAGCGGGCGCGCCCGCTTCCGACCGAAGAGCGCTATTGCGACGTCGGCAGCAGGCGTTGTTTGAGCTTTGCGCCGAATACATTCACCACGAGGCCCGCCATGACCAGCGCCGCGCCCGCGATTTGCGGCGCAGTGAGTTGCTCGTCGAGCAGCAGTGCCGCCGATGCGAGCCCGATGATCGGCACAAGCAGCGAGAACGGCGCGACCTGACTGGCCGGATAGCGCGTCATCAAACGACCCCACAGCGAATAGCCGACAAGCGTCGCGACGAAAGACAGGTAGGCGACCGCGAAGATCGACGCCGCCGAGAGATGTGCGAGTGAGTTCGCGATTTGCTGCGGGCCTTCGAACCAATACGACAGCAGCGCGAACGGAATCGGCGGGATCAGGCTTGCCCAGACCACAAGGCCGACGAGATCGACATTGCCGATCTTTTTGGTGACGATGTTGCCCGTTGCCCAGGCAAGCGAGGCACAGAGGGTGAGCGCGAAGCCGAGCAGCGTCATGGCGCCGCCGCCTTGCATGCCGATGACGGCGAGGCCTGCCGCCGCGATCAGCAGACCGGCCACATTTTGCGCGCGGAAGCGTTCGCCCAGACACGCCACGGCGAGCCCCAAGGTGAAGAACGCCTGTGCCTGAAGGACGAGCGAGGCAAGGCCGGCGGGCATGCCAACGTACATCGCAGTGAACAAGAGCGCGAATTGCCCGAACGAGATCGTCGCACCGTAGGCGATTAGCCAGCGCAATGGCACTTGCGGGCGTTTGACAAAGAAGATCGCGGGGAAGGCCGCGAGCAGGAATCGCAGCGCACCCAGCAGCATGGGCGGCACGCCGTGCAACCCGACCTTGATGACGACGAAGTTCACGCCCCAGGCGAGTACGACGATGAGTGCCCGTAACAAGTCCTTCGGTGCCATGCTGGCGTCTCCTTGTGCGGCATTGGTGTGACGTTCGGGAAGGCGAAAGTGTACTCCTGGGGCGTCGACGTGTGGTGGGGAAGTCCTCGCGCGAATGCCCTCGTGGACTGATGTGGCGCGGGGCCGAGGGGGCGCGCTCGCGCCGGTGCTCGATGGGGGCATGACGTATACTTCGTGTTTTGCGTATCAAGAGACGTCGTCTTGCTGGAGTGAGACGACGTTTGCCGTAGCCGAGGAATTTGCATGAACTTGCCTGCCCGCCGCGTCAGCGTGGCGCCGATGATGGATTGGACGGATTCGAACTGCCGGGTTTTTCATCGTCAGTTGTCGCGTCACACGTGGCTCTATACCGAGATGGTCACGACCGGTGCGCTGTTGCATGGCGACGTTGCGCGCCATCTCGATTTCGATGCCGTCGAGCATCCCGTCGCGCTGCAATTGGGCGGAAGCGAGCCGCAGGACCTTGCGCGGGCCGCGAAGCTCGGCGAGCAATGGGGGTATGACGAGATCAACCTGAACTGCGGTTGCCCGTCGGAGCGTGTACAGCGTGGCGCGTTCGGTGCATGTCTGATGGCGGAGCCGGCGCTGGTGGCCGATTGCGTCAAGGCGATGCGCGATGTGGTGCAGGTGCCGGTGACGGTCAAGCATCGCATTGGGATCGACGACGTCGAATCGTTCTCCTTCGTCGAGGACTTCGTTGGCAGCATTGCGCAAGCCGGTTGCTCGACCTTCATCGTGCATGCGCGTAATGCCATCCTCAAGGGGCTGAGCCCGAAAGAGAATCGCGAGATTCCGCCGCTCAAGTACGACTATGCGTATCGTCTGAAGCAAAGCTTCCCGCAACTCGAGATTCTGATTAACGGCGGCGTGAAGACGCTCGATGAAGTCGAGCTGCATTTGCGGCACGTCGATGGCGTGATGCTGGGTCGCGAGGCGTATCACAATCCTTATGTGCTTGCGGAAGTGGATGCGCGGTTCTACGGCGATACGTCTGCGGTGAAATCGCGCGAGGCGGTGGAAGACGCATTGATCGAATACGCGGCGGCGCAGGTGGAGAAGGGCCAATACCTCGGCGCGATCACGCGTCATGCGCTGGGTCTGTATCGCGGTGTACCGGGCGCGCGGGGATGGCGCCGGGTGTTGTCGGATCCGAAGCGTCTCAAAGCGGGGATTGGCGCGTTCGAAGAGGCGCGTGCTCAGTTGCGTGCGGGGGCGTTTTCGGAGCGCGATGGCGTAGCGGCTCTCGCGACGGCGTGACGTCCGGCATCGAATCGCGGCGTTGCGTTGAGAGCGCTCGCCGCGTGAGATGACGATCTCGCGCATCGATCGTGCATGCCAGCGAAGTAATATTTCGATTGAGTGAAAATAGTGCTTGGCAGCGCGATAAAAACGTCGCTATAATCTTGCTTCTGTTCAGCAAGCAAGTGATGTTGCTGATCACGGCGGTGGCCGTAGCTCAGTTGGTAGAGTCCTGGATTGTGATTCCAGTCGTCGTGGGTTCGAGTCCCATCGGTCACCCCAAAATTCCCTTGTAGTTCAAAGCGTTTCGCGCGTCATTTCTCTCCCGATTCGGGAATTCTCCAAAAGTTTTACTCCAGCATCAGCCATTCGCGGTCTTGCCGCCGAAGCCGGCGCCATTCCCGTGCTCGACAACGATAGGCAGCGGCTCCATCGCGGGCGCGACCACGACACAATTCCTGCCCTTGGCCTTTGCGGCATAAAGCGCCGCGTCGGCTCTCGCCATCACGGAGGCCAACGTGTCGCCCTCGCGAAACGCATCGACGCCCGCGCTAAGCGTGGACATCACGTCCCTGCCGGGGACACAGGAGCCCGAGGAGGCCACGATGTCGCGCAACCGATTGATGAGATGTCCCGCGTGCTCCCGGGTTTCGCCCGGCAGCAACAACGCAAACTCTTCGCCGCCAATGCGTCCGACAATGTCGGTGGCGCGCACCGCCCCGGCGATCAACGACGCCACATGCGCAAGCGCAAGGTCTCCCGCGGCGTGCCCATAACGGTCATTGATGCTCTTGAAGTTATCGATGTCCAGAATCGCGATCGAAAAGGTCGACTGCTTGTGGGCGCACTCCCTGGCGATGGCCTCCGCACGCGAGATGAACGCTCGCCGCGCGAGCAGGCCGGTCAGGTCGTCGAACGTCGCCAGGCGTTCCATGCGGTCGGCCAGCCGGTCGTGCGCCAACAGCACCATGCCGACCGACAGACACGGCAGCGTCAGCGTCGCCATGCCCAGGAACATGACGTTCAACGGCGTCGGTTGAAGGAACGTGGATTCATGCGCCAGACCCAGTCCATACGCAATGGCACGAACGGCATGCACAACGGCACCGAGAATCGCAGCAATGGCCACAAAGTAATACGCGTATTTAGGGCGTTCCCGCGGTCGGTATTTCAGCACCGCCCCGCCGATACTGAAGCGGACGTACGCAATACACCCCGAGATCATGGTGCTGCGAGCGTCGACGTGGGGCGAAATATAGGTCCAATAGATCAGCATGACGAGGATGACGCCAAGCGCGACATACTCCCAGGCGTACGAGGCTCGGGCGTTGAGGAATTGCCGGAAGCCGTGCAAGCCGATAAGCGAGGCGATGAGCAGCCCGCTGCTCGATACCGCGACGACAATGTCCGAGGTTCCCGTCAGGAGCAGCGCCGCCACGATCGCCAGAAGTGCGCTCGCCAAGCACCACAGGCGCACCCCCGGGACTTTCGTTCCGAACAACGAACCCAGAACGGCTACGCTCATGACGCAAGACAGAACCGCAATGCTGATAAAAACTGCCGAAATGGGCATGGCCGCGTGACTGATTATGATGTTTCGCCTACTGACGCAGTTGCCCGACAATACGACCCCGTTCCCTCGGGCGACATCCCCATGTCGTGTCGTTTTGCCAGCGTCTCGGCGTGTTTTGTCGTCAGCATAGCCGAATTCGATGAAGGCGCCACGATCTCATTGATCCGTGGCCGATGCGCCGCCCGGCGGAAGTTGCGTCCCCTGGGCGAATGTCGCGCACAGCGGGCGCCGGTCGATCGACGATGTCTGCCGTCAGCGCAGCCCGCATTTTGCCTGCGCAATCCGCCGACGCATCCCTCACGACTCGCTCAATATCGCAACATTTGATCTATGTCTAATTCCACTCACGGCACACGCACTCTGAGGGAGCACGTCCGTCCATAATGGGCTCGTCATGTTCGCATGACCCTGTCTTCCCGGGCGTGTCATGGTGCCCCATGCGTCCCGGCTTCGAAACCCACCTCGCTCAGGTGGGTTTTTTTTCGCCGGTTCACGGCATTGTTCTCTCGTTTGGAGCCAAACCTCTATGTGGCCGACGAATCGTGAAGATGCTACGCTTTTTAGCAGAGCAGGGCGTTTTCAAGACAAGCGGAGTCCGTCATGAGCTATGCATCGCACGAGCAGGTCTACGACTATCGCGCGGGTTATCAGATTCGCGTGCGGGCCTTTCAGAATGAGTACGCGGGACCGTGGGACTCCCTGGTCCAGGTCATCCGGCACGGCAAGCCGGATGGGCCGGAGGTGCGATCCCCCGACGGGCATCGCGACAATCGCCTCGACGCCGAAATGGCCGGGCGCAAGGCGGGGGAACGCATCGTAGACGAGTTGATCGGCGACGCCTACGACTGACGTCGACCCACGCCAGTAGGCGTCACCCTGCCGCCATCGTTCCGACACGCCGCCACCGCGCGTCTGGCGACACCGCCGCGAGGCCATCCTCCGCCAGCTTCTCCAGATGCGCCTGCAGCGAGCGTCGCGCCACTGCGTGACGTGCCAGGGGCACGTCGGCGTAGACCACCGGAATGAGCATGTCGAGCGTGGCCGGGCCGATTTGCGCAAGCGCCTCGAGCGTGCGCGATTCGCGCGCGAGTCGATGCGCCATGAGCCGCGCAATCCGCTGCGCCGGCCGATCCATCACGAAGCCGTGTCCCGGCGCGAGCCACGCAGGCGCAAGTGCCGCAAGCTTCTCGAGCGACGCCAGATAGGTCGCCATATGCCCGTCAGGCGGGTTGATGACGACCGTCGAACCCTGCATGACGTGATCGCCAGTGAAGACAAGCGACGCGTCGTCCAGTCCGAAGCACAGATGATTGGCCGCATGCCCCGGCGTATGAATGACCCGCAAGATTCGGCCATCCGGCAAGGGCACCCCATCGCCATCGGCGAGCGCCACGTCAGGGATGAACGCCGCGTCCTGCCCCTCGTCGTGACGCGCGCGCATGCCGTAGGTCGTTGCGCCCGTCGTCGCCTTTAGTCGGCGCGCCCCCGGCGAATGATCGCGGTGAGTGTGCGTCACGAAGATCTGCCGGATGGTGCCGGGCGCCGCGGCGAGAATCGCGTCGACGTGCGCCGGATCATCCGGGCCCGGATCGATGACGGCCCACGCATTGTCGGGCCCACCGCCCAGGAGGTACGTGTTCGTGCCGGGGCCAGTCATCATGCCGGGATTCGGGGCGGTGAGACGCAGCACGCCCGGCATCAGCGTCACGCTACGCCCAGGCACGATGTCGTAGCTGCCGGTGCCAAGTTCATGGGGATCGGTCAGTGTCAGTTCGGCCCACGCGGGCTCGTCGGGCGTGACCGGCCAGCGGCCGCGCTTGCCGGTGGCCAGTCGCAGTTGAATGCGTGGCACCGCCGCCAGCGCCCCGGCGGCCGCCATGGCAGCATCCGCCGTGCCGAGACCGTCCAGCCATTGCAGCAGCTTGCGTGTGGGAGGCAACAGCCGAAGTTGATCGGCATGCTTGAGCGCATATTGGGGGCGCATCCAGCGGTGCGCCGCCGTCTCGACCTGGTCGACTTCCACCTGCTGACCCGCGGGCAGCATCGCCAGAAAGAATCGCGTATCGAAGCGCTTCGGTAGACCCAAAGGCGTGACCCAGTGGCTCAGATAGTGCAGACGTTCCGGTGTGAGCCTGACGCCGAACGATCGGCACAGCGACACGAGATCGATCCGCCCCTCATGCAGCGCATCGCGTTGCGCGCGCATGGCGACGAGGCGAGCTGCGTCGACCGGCATGCCCGAGACATCGTCGGCAAACAACACGCCGGTTTCCTCGAAGCATTCACGTATGGCGGCCACGTAGTAATTGAGGCCGCCGTGCGTGAGGGACAGGCGTTGGCTGGCAGTGGCGTCGTCGAGTCCGTCGCAGGCGGCGTGGCCGAACGCATCGGCCGCATCGACGACGCCGCCCGGGAAGACGTACGCATCGGAGCTATGGTCGTTCGCCCGAACGGCGCGGCGGAGCAACAAGACTTCCATGCCGCTTGCGCGCTCGCGCAGCGTGACGAGACTGGCGGCCATGCGCAAGCTGGACGGTCCGCGGGGGACTTCAGGACGATCGGACATGAGACGTGCGCGCACCCGCCGCGCGAAATCGGAAAGTCCCTAGTGTGCCATCGGTTGGGCGACGCCGTATTGCGGTGCTTGCTGCGCGGGCATTCGTGCAACGACGTCGTGTAACCATTGCAGAGTCGCTTCCGGTTGTGTCACGGGCAACATGTGCCCGCCATCGACGAGCGTCAGGCGAACGCGTTCGCTGAGCGGCGGCATCGCTTCGCCATGCACGCGGACGTCGAGGATGCGGTCGCGGCGCCCGTAGAGAATGTCGACGGGCACGGTCAACGCGGCGTAACGTGCGGCGAGGCCCGGCATGTCGCGTTCGGCGGCGAGCACGTCGGCGCAGCCGGCCTCGAAGTTGCCGGGACGAAAGCCGAGCACGCCACCACCGCGAATGAGGAAGTCCTTTGGCGCGTCTTCCGGGCCGAAGACATAGGCGAGCGTCGTGCGGCCCGTCATCATGCCGACAGGCACTGCGAGCGTGCGCGCGATCCAGCGACGCCACCCGGCACTGCGAATCGCAAGCGACCGAAACGGTGCCGGCACGTCGGACACCGGTTGCGTCAACGGGGCGATCAACGCGAGCGCCCCCACTCGCTGCGGATGGTCGAGCGCCAGCGTGAGCGCTATTGCGCCGCCCAGTGAGTGCCCCACGACCAGCGGCCGGTCGAGCGCGAGCGCGTCGATCAAGCGCGCGACCGCGTTCGCCTGTGACGTGAGGCCGCCGTCGCGCAGCGCGTTGCGCGTCGAGTAGCCAGACCCTGGACGGTCGATCAGTACGATGCGATGGGTTCGGGCCAGCGTCTCCAGCGGCAGATAGGCAAAGTTGCGCAACTGGCCGCAAAGGCCGTGGATGAACACGATGGCCGGTCCACGCCCGATGTCGACGTAGTGCAGGCGGTCGCCATCGATGTCGAGATATTGGCCGTCCGGTGGCACGGCCGCCTCGGCGCGACGCTCGACGCGGCACGTGAAGCGTCTCAGCACGAACACCACGGCGGCAATCGCAATGGCCAGGCAACCCAGCAAGTAGACGATGAGCATAGTGTCGAGTGGATCCGCAGGCAAGTTAAGTTAGGCCGCATCGTAGCAACGCGCGGCATGGGGTGGCTATCGGGCGCCGCATGTCTTGCGAGACGTCGTCGAAGGACGCGCACTAACGCGCTGCGGTGGCCACTGCACTCGACGTATCGGAAGCGCGCGTCGTTGTGGCCTGGGCGACCGAGCGCGTGGCGCGACGCTCGAAGCGCATGGCGCCGTCGTCGACGCTGCCCCAGCGCATCAGTCGAAGATCGCGCAGGTAGCTCTGATAGAACACCCACGGCTTGCGCCGCCCTTGCTTCGGTAGCACGCCCGCGGCGCGCTGAATATAGCCCGACGTCAGGCCAATGGCCGGCAACTCGCCATGCTCGCCTTCGCGCAGGCGCGGCACACAGGTGTCGACATCGTGTGCGTTCATATGATTGATGAGGCGGCAGACGTATTGCGCAATCAGCTCGGCCTTGAGCGTCCACGATGCGTTGGTGTAACCGAAGATCGACGCGAGATTGGGCACGTCGCTGTACATCATGCCCTTGTAGGCGACCGCGTCGCAGAGATCCACCGGTTTGCCGTCGACCCGCAGGCGCGCGCCCCCCATCAGTTGTACGCGCAGGCCGGTGGCCGTCACGACGATGTCGGCGTCGAGCGTCTTGCCGCTCTTGAGTGCCAGCCCGCGTGGTGTGAACGACGCGATCTCGTCGGTCACGATGGCCGCTCGTCCACCGCGCAGTGCTTTGAAGATATCGCCGCCCGGCGCGAGACAAAGCCGTTGATCCCAAGGCTGATAGCGCGGCGTGAGATCGCGTGCGACGTCGGCATGACCCTGCACCTGTTGCGCCGCGCGCCGGATCAGCACGCGGCGGATGGCATGCGGCCAGCGTCGCGCCGCCTGATAGAAGCCGAGCGCAATGAGCACGTTCTTCATGCGGACGATGCGATGTGCAACGCGCGCCGGCATCCACGCGCGCAGCCGTTCGGCAACGCCGTCGCGCTGCGGCATCGACAGGATATAGCTTGGCGAGCGTTGCAGCATCGTGACGTGTGCCGCCGTTGCCGCCAGGCTCGGCAGCAGTGTCACGGCGGTGGCGCCGCTGCCGACGACGACGATGCGCTTGTCGCGATAGTCGAGATCGGCCGGCCAATGCTGCGGATGGACGACGGTGCCGGTGAAGGTGTCCGTGCCCGGCCACGTCGGCGTGTGTCCGGCGTCGTAGGCGTAGTACCCGCTGCACATGAAGAGAAAGCGACACGTGAGCGATTGCGTATCCTGAGCGCCGTCGGCGTGCGTGCGTTCGATGTCCAGCGTCCAGCGGGCGATGCTCGAATCCCAGCGGGCTTCAAGCACCTTGTGGCCGTAGCGGATCCGAGCGTCCAGGCCCTCTGCGCGGGCGGTGTCGTTGAGGTAGTCGAGGATCTTGCCGCCCTCGGCAATCGCCTGGTCGCTTGGCCAGGGGCGAAAGCTGAAGCCCAGCGTGAACATGTCGGAGTCCGAGCGTACGCCAGGGTAACGGAAGAGGTCCCATGTGCCGCCCAGCGACTGGCGCGCTTCGAGCATGGCAAAGTGCGTGCCCGGGCAGCGCTCGCTCAGGTAATGCGCGGCGGCAATGCCGGAGAGCCCGGCGCCAACCACGATGACGTCGAGATCCGTGGCGGCGCTGGCGATATCGGTGGCTGTGGTGTGGGTGTTCATCGCGATGTCCTTCGGCCGTCGTCCGTTATTGGGGCGTGGTGGGGCGCGTTGTCGCGCGGCCTTTGTTCGACGAAGGTCTGCGCGACATGGCCGTGCGCCGGTAGAACCACACGACCATGCCTTGATAGCGCGCACCCAGCAGGCGGGCCAGCTTGTCGACGCGGCGCGCATCGGGGCCCACGAGCACGCGCCGCGCATTGCGCTCGACGCCTGCGAGCATTTGCCGCGCGGCGTCGTCGGCACTCGTCACGTCGATGAGTTGGTTCGCACGTTGCCGGTGTGTGAGTGCATCGACGCCGGTGAGCGCGGCAATGCTGTCATCGATGCGCGAGGCCTGCACGATTTTCGTCGCCACGCCGCCCGGATGCACGCAGGTACAGGACACTGGGGCATTCGCCAGATCGAGCTCCATGCGCAGCGCTTCGGTGAACCCGCGTACCGCGAACTTGCTCGCGTTATAGGCGGATTGCGTTGGCATCGCAATGAGGCCGAACAGGCTGGACGTATTGACGACGTGGCCGTCGCCGGACGCGCTCAGGTAGGGCAGGAATGCCTGCGTGCCGTGCACGACGCCCCAGAAGTTGATGTCCATCAGCCATGTGAAATCTTCGTGGCGTGCGGTCGCGACCGGCACCGAAAGAGAGACACCGGCATTGTTGAAGATGAGATTGACCTTGCCGTGCGCGGCGGCGGCCTCGCGGGCCCAGTCGAAGACGGCCTCTCGGTCGGCCACATCGAGCCGTTGCGATGTGACGCGCACGCCGAAGGCGCGGCAGGCGATGGCAGTGTCCGTCACGCCCGCTTCGTCGATATCGGACAACGCGAGATGCGCCCCTCGCCGCGCCAACTCAAGCGCCAACGAACGGCCCATGCCGGAGCCTGCGCCGGTGATGGCCGCCACCTTGTCCGTGAATGTCTTCATGGTGCTGTCTCCCATCGGCGCCGCGTCGATAGGCCGTTTGGCTACGGGCATCGCGCTGCCTATAATGTGGTGATACGTGTCACCACTTTAGTTTTGCGTCCGAGTGATGTCAAATAGCGAAATGGAACAAGGACTCGAATCGAGGGATACCGCGTCGACAGCATCGGCATCGGCACCGGTCGGCACGGACGCGACACCGCCCGGGGCGACGCCCGGACGGCGCTACGGTGGCGTGGGGCAGGCGCAGCGAGAGCAGGCGCGCCGTGCGGCGCTGCTCGACGCCGCCACGGAAGTCTTCGGCACGGTGGGTTTTCGCCGCGCCACGGTGCGCTCGGTCTGCCGTCTGGCCAAGCTCAACGACCGGTACTTTTACGCGGCGTTCGAGAACCTGGAGCAATTGTTGCGCGCGACGTATGCCCATCACGCGCAAACGCTGGTCGACCGGTTGCAGGCCGCCATTGCCGCGAGCGCACCGACCCTCGATGCCCGGCTCGATGCAGGTCTGCATACCTTTTTCGCGTTCTTGCGCCATCCGCCAGCGGCGCGCGTCTTGCTGCTCGAAGTGATGGGCGTGAGTCCGGAGACGGACCAGATCTATCAGCGCTACATCTTCGAATTCGCGAGGCTGATCCTGGGAATGGCCGACGCGCCGCCGCCCCTCGGTGAGGACGCGCAAGCCCAAGCAAGAATCGTGGGCCTGGCGCTAGTGGGCGCCATGACCCACGCCGGCACCGCCTGGGTGCTCATGGGCTACCAGGAGACCGATGCGTGCATGGTCGCAAGCTGCCGTCGCGTGCTGCGTGGCGCGCTGGTTTGATGCCGCGTTGCCGTTCATGCTCGCTACAATACGACTTTCGCGTACGACGCCAAAGGGCGTCGACGCGCCAGATTTCTCACTCTCCAAAGGTCACCCATGACCACTATCGGAACACCGCTGTCGCCGAGCGCGACGAAGGTCATGCTGTTGGGCGCCGGCGAACTCGGCCGTGAAGTGCTGATCGCACTGCAGCGTCTTGGCGTCGAGACGATTGCCGTCGATCGTTATGAAAATGCGCCGGGGCAGCAGGTGGCGCATCACGCGCGCACCATTGCGATGACCGATCCCGAGCAGCTCAAGGCGCTGATCGAAGCCGAGAAGCCGGATCTCGTCGTGCCCGAAATCGAAGCCATCGCCACGCCGATGCTCGAAGCGCTGGAGGCCGACGGTGTCGTTCGCGTCATTCCCACGGCCCGTGCCGCGCGTCTGACGATGGATCGCGAAGGCATTCGCCGTCTGGCGGCCGAGACGCTTGGTTTGCCGACGAGCCCGTATCAATTCTGCGATTCGCTGGCACAACTGCAAGCGGCCATCGATAGCGGGATCGGCTACCCCTGCATTGTCAAGCCGGTGATGAGCAGTTCGGGCAAGGGACAGAGCAAGATCGACGGCCCCGACGACGTGAAGGCGGCGTGGGACTACGCCATGGCCGGTGGCCGCGTGAGTCACGGCCGCATCATCGTTGAAGGCTTCATCGATTTCGACTACGAAATAACGCTGTTGACCGTGCGCGCACGTGGCGCCGACGGCCAGGTCGAAACGCACTTCTGCGCGCCGATCGGCCACAAGCAGGTGAGCGGCGATTATGTCGAGAGCTGGCAGCCGCATCCGATGTCGTCGGTGGCGCTCGAGCGTGCGCGCGTGGTGGCGCGCGAGGTGACGAACAACCTTGGGGGGCAGGGCATCTTCGGTGTCGAACTGTTCGTCAAAGGGGATGAGGTGTGGTTCAGCGAAGTCAGTCCGCGTCCGCACGATACGGGCATGGTCACGATGATTACCCAATGGCAGAACGAGTTCGAACTGCATGCGCGGGCGATTCTCGGCTTGCCGGTCGACACCACGCTGAAGACGCCAGGGGCGAGCGCGGTCATCTATGGTGGCGTGGATGCGGCGGGCATTGTGTTCGACGGCGTCGATCAGGCGCTCCAGGTGCCGCACACCGATATTCGTCTGTTCGGCAAGCCGGAGAGCTTCGTGAAGCGTCGTATGGGGGTGGCGCTGGCGTACGACAACGATCTGGAGGTGGCCCGTCGTCACGCGCTCGAAGCCGCGAGTCGGGTGAAGCCACGCGCGGCGTGATTACGCGGCGCTGACGCGCCGGTCGAGCGAAACGAAAAAACCCCGCGAGAGCGGGGTTTTCAGTTCGGGCGGGCTAGTTTAACCCTGCCCGAGACGCGTCGATCGCGTTAAGCGATCAGCAGCGAAACATCCGTCGCTTAGACCGGCTGGATGTTGCTGGCTTGACGGCCCTTCGGTCCCATCTTCACTTCGAAGGTGACCTTCTGGTTTTCTTGCAACGACTTGAAGCCCTTCGACTGGATTTCCGAGAAGTGAGCGAAGAGATCTTCACCACCTTCGTCCGGCGTAATAAAACCAAAACCCTTGGCGTCGTTGAACCACTTGACGGTACCAGTTGCCATTTCTTAAATCCTTAAAGTTTTCAAATGAGCGAGCCAGAAGCTCAGTGAGCGCATGACATTAAAGCTGATCAGGTACAACCGAGGCGACGCTAGGGCGACATTAGATGAACACAAGACTCGCCATACAACGTTCATGCATTCGTTTTTTTACGGGAAAGGTGGGAAGGTGTCAAGCAGGGAAACATTGGGATTGTTGATCTACGCCAGTTTTCGAAGATTTTTCGCTGCGTTGCGATAGGTATGCATGCGTTCCGGACGACCGGTTTCCCAATATCGGAATCTCATATCCGGACAGTGCGTCCGGCGTATCGGCCCCGTCGGCAGCCACGCGTCGACGACGCAAAGACACGCGCACAAGCCGAATGCGGGCCAATGTCATGTGGCGCGGGCGCAACGCGAGCGGTGGCGGGCGCGTTGCGGGCTCGCGACACCGACTGTCAACGATTTTGCTGATGCACCATGAAGGCGATGGGTTGCCGTCGACTGCGACTTGGCGCGATGGCCGGCCGATCGCCCGGACGACGTCCTGAGCCGCAGCGAGTGTTTTGATGCGCTGCCGCATGACGTTGGGGTGAACTAAGTATTTTCCCTAGGGTGTGGGAGGGCCGCGTGACGGCTCGATTTCACGTCTGGCAAGATTCGATTCTGCTACCCTTCACTCCGGTGGGGGGCGTGCCGTTAACGGCTAATTAATGACAGTCGGATAACCGGCGTCGTCATGGCCTCACCATCGGGTTCGGCGAATGCGTTCAACGTGTGCGTCTCTGCCCGGAACTTGTTTCTCGGCGCGCAGTGCGAGCGCGATACCGGGGCGCTACGGCACGATGCCGGGCGATCACGCTAGGCGGCCGCGAAGTGCCGCGTGTCTTTCGAGACCTTACGTGGCAACCAACCAGGCACCGACGCTCGACTCCTTGCAATCGCTGCTGGCGACGGTCCAGCGCAATGAGCGTTCGCTAAAGCGATTCCAGGATATCGAGTTGGCGCTCATGGGCGCCCCGGACTTCGGCGAGTTTCTGGAAGTGGTGCTCAATCGCCTGCGTCACGATTTCGACCTGTCGGGCGTACGGCTGATGCTCGCCGAGGTCGACGACACCCTGCGCGATCTCATCGATACGGCCGAGGGCATTCGCGCACTCGACGCCGGTCTGTGCATTGCGCAGGATGCCGGCACGTTCGCGGCCGTCTGTGGCGACGGGCAGCTTTGGATCGGTGCGCCGCGCGAGCGCCACGCGCCGCTCTTCGGGGCACGTCCGCCGGCCAGCGCCGTGGTGATGCCCCTGGCGCGCAACGGCCGGTATTTCGGCGTGATCGCGCTGGGTAGCCGCGACGCGCGCCGCTTCGCGCCGGAGATGGCCACCGATTTCATCGAACGTTTCGGCGCGGTCGTCGCGGTGTGTCTCGAGAACATGTGGAATCGCGAGCGTTTGAAGCGTATCGGCCTGACCGATCCGCTCACGGGCTTGTCGAACCGACGCTACTTCGATCAGCGCTTGCGGGAAGAAGTGATCCGGGGGGCGCGTTATGGCGCGCCGCTCGCGTGCCT
>NZ_KB290498.1:31482-47943 GCF_000282835.1 Pandoraea sp. B-6
GACGGACACGCTCGCGCGTTATGGCGGGGAAGAGTTTGCCGCGTTGCTCGTGCAGACCGAGCAGAACTGGGCGGGCACGGTCGCCGAGCGAGTGCGTCGGGCCGTGGCAGGGCTGGACGTGCCCGACGACGATGGCGCGCGCGTACCGCTCACGATTTCCATCGGGCTTGCCAGCGTGGATCCGCGCGATGTCTCCGACCGGGACACGCTGCCGATGCGCCTGCTCGGCGCCGCCGATGCGGCGCTCTACGCGGCCAAGCGCGGGGGACGCGACCGCGTGGTCGTGGCACCCGCGGCGAGCCTGGGCTGAAGGGATCGCCGTTCGCGCCTGCCGTCTCGGGGCGTTGCTTTCCGCGCGCTTAACGCACGCTGAACCACCCAATCAGCAGCGACACCGTTACCACGGAGAGCACCGTCGACATCAGAATCGCGCGCGAAGCGACGGTGGCTTCGCGTCCGTACAGTTGCGCGAGCATGAACGGGCCGGTGCCGATGGGCAGCGCCGAGAGCAGCAGGGCACTGTGTGCCCAGATCGCGGGAAGATCGAAGACGCGGAACGCCAGGAACGCCGTGATGGCCGGTTGAAACACCAGCTTGAGTCCGACGAGACGCCCGACCGCCCGCGCCATGCGCGGCGCTCGCGCCGCGCCCGATCGCTGCGCGAGAAACAGGCCGATCGCGACCAATGCGCAGGGACTCGCGGCACCGCCGAGCAATGTCGTGAGGTGCAGCACGGGGGCGGGCAACGCGATACCGGCGCCCGCAAATGCCATGCCGGCGAACGGTGAGACGACAAGCGGATTGCGCACCAGCGCGCGGACTACGAAGCCTGCCGTGCGACGCCAGTTCGGCGTGACTTGCAAATCCGTCTCGATGATCGCGATGGAGATTGCGAAGAGCACGGTGGCGGTGAGCAGCATCGCGACGACGACCGCCGGCACGCTGGCCGGACCGAAGACCACGAGGCACAGCGGCAGTCCCATGAACCCGGCGTTCGGATAGGCCGCGCCCATGCCTTCGATGCTCGCGTCGGTCAGCCGTCCTCGTACCGTGCGATCGAGCAGGAACGACAGCGCGAAGGTCGCCGCCATGCCGCCGCCGAACGCTCCCAGAAACCCCGGATTGACCAGCTCCGCCCACGTAATCTGCGCCATCGACTGGAACAGCACGGCGGGCAGGGCGAGATAGACGACGAAACGGTTGAGGGCGTCGAGGGCGCCCTCCCCGAGCCAGGCCCGGCGGGCGCAGAGATAGCCCACGAAGATCAGCCCGAAGACGGGCAGGGCAGCAGAGATAACGGCTTGCATCGTCAGTGGGCCCCCGCCAGTCGGGCAAGCCACTCGCGTCGCGACTGGCCGCCGTCGGCTTCGGTGTGTTCGCGGGCGGCGGCTTCGGCGCCGATGGCGTCGCCCGCGGCGATGCGCGCGGCGATCTCCCCGTGCTCATGCCAGACGACTTCCTGCATCGGCATCGCGCCGAGCGTTGCCGCCATCGCCCGCATGATGTGCGGCCATTGCGGCGCCACCGTTTGCGCGATCAATGGGTTGCCCGACGCGTCGTGCAGCGCCGTGTGGAAGGCAACCTCCACGCGGACTTGACGCGCCACCGGCGTGCCTCGTGTCATCGCCATGCCGGCGGCGACGGCGTCCTGCAGGCGGCGCAATTCGGCGTCGGTCAGCGTGCCCTGTGCCATGCGCGTGGCCGCCAACCGGGCGGCGAGCCCGTCCAGCGCGGTGCGCACCTGATAGAGCTGGCGAAGATGGTCGGCGTCGATCGGCGCGACCTCGAGCCCTTGGCGCCCGCTGTCGCAGACCAGACCGTCGCGCTTGAGCAACTGCAACGCATGGCTGACAGGCTGACGCGACACGCCCAAGGCATCGGCCAACTCGGCTTGGCGGATGCGCTCGCCCGGCGGCAATGTGAGATCGGCGATGGCGTCGCGCAGACGCGAATACACCAGGTCGATCAGCACCGGCGTGCTGGTCAGTGGGCCAAGCGGCGCAAGCGCCGCTTGGGGCGCGGAAGCTGGGTAGGACGCCGGAAAGTCGGCGCTGGCAGCGGGGTTCGACATGGGATTCCGGTGCTTGCCGGTATCAGTGATATATGGAATTCCGAATTCTACGCTTGCAAGCGAACGCCGGGGGACGTTTTTTAGATCACCGGTTAACGTGTGCTGGCGCGAGGAATAAGAGGAAGAGGACGTGGCATGCGGCGGACGCGGGACGGGAAGGGGCGAGCGAGGATCCGGTGACGCAGTCAAGCGGCGACGCCGAGGGGGGGCGGCGAAAGACGTGAGGGGTATCAGTCGCTCGGATCGAGTTCGGGGGGCGAGACGGAGGTGGCGCGGGCGGGCGTCTGGAGCAGGGCCTGCATGGTGGTGCGGGTGCGCTGCAGACGTCGGGCGAGGGCCCAGGCGTCGGCTTCGCGTTCGAACAAGCCGACGATCAGATGCGGTTCCGCGGCGAAGCCGTCGGAGAACAGCCCGATATTTTTGGCGATCATCTCACTCGTGCGTTCGACCGAAACGGTGTACTGACGGGGCGAGCGGTACTGATTGATGACCACGGCGAAGGCGCGGGAGAACGCGTCGGACATACGGAAACCTCCTCTGTCGGCGTAGCGCGGTGTCCCGGATGTCGAGCGCTGGAGACTTGGCGCGAAGCGTTGCACTTCCGGTGATTGTAGGCCATGGCGGTGTGCGCGTCGGGAGAAAACGATGCCGGTGCAAACGCGGGGATGCGGGCATCGGCCTCGACATAAAAAAAGCCGCCGAGCGGGTCGGCGGCGCAACAGAGAGGGTGACAGCGCAACCGAAGTTGCCGGAAACCAGCATAGGTGGCCGTGATGACAGCGACGTGACCGACGTCGCGACTAGCACGGCAGGGCCAACGTGCCAACGGGCTGCGGGCGACGGGGCCGACAGGGATAGCTCCGCAAGTCGCTATCCGAAGCCGGATCGCGACTTGCCTGCTCGGGGCGCCCGGTGGCTACACCAATACGGGCAACGCCTCCATGACCAGCAACGCGACGAGGGCGCCGACCACGGCACCGACCGCGCGCAGACTGTAGCGCGTGGCCCGTGTGGTGACGGGAATGCCGCCAACGAGCAATGCACCGGCCACGGCCATCGGCAGGAACAGGGTCAGGTCGTAAAGGTTGAAGTGAAGTGCGGGCATCGTTCTTGTCTCCTCGCCTGAATTTCCCTTCCACTATAGGACGGTTGCGGAGGATGCCCAAGTTTGGTGCGTTGCAGCATGTTGCTGCACGGAAAACGATGCCCTGGCCGCGTCAGTCTTCCTGACGCACCGCGTGCATCTTGCGGCGAGCATTCCACATCGCCATGTCCTTGCGCGTACGTACGCGGTCACTGACGATGACGCCCGGCGGTTGCGCGCGGGCAGCGGAGATACCTACGTCGTCGGCTTCGCTGCGCGCCTGTACCATCATGACGAGCGTAAACAGCGAGGCGGCAAGCGCCAGCAGGATCAGCTTCATTGGGGCCCCGGTAAATCTCTGATGATCTGGTCGGTGTCATGCATCGTCGTCCTTGTCCTGACCAGTCCTTGAAGGGGGACCGTGCCGGCGGTGGTGGCGCGATGCTGCTTTGTGCACTGCTGATGGACTACGTTGCTGCGACTGCCTGGCGGGACGGGGCTCGGTGTGCCTGACGCGGCCTGATCGCCATTCGCGTCTTACATGGCGCGACGCATCATAACCGGCAAATGTGACAAATCTCCCAGCGGGGAACATCTCGCGTCGAGCGCGGTGCAACAGATCACCGCACGTCTCCCACGTCCTTTACCGTATAGCGACGTGTGCGGCGCAAAGTTTAGAAATTGTGACAAATTTTTTGAGACGGGGGGTGTTTCTAGTCGAAGGCTGTACGACCTCAAGCGGGTCGGATTGCATGAGCGTCACCGACTTGGCACCGTTCACGCTTGGGCTGGCCGGTCGCGCGTGGATCAGTTTTCCGAGGGTTCGCGTGGCGTTCGGTTTAAAGGGTCCGGCGCACCAGCATGGATTTAATCTCGCCGATGGCCTTCGCTGGGTTCAATCCCTTAGGGCAAACGTCGGTGCAGTTCAATATCGATCGGCAGCGAAATAGCCGATACGGATCTTCGAGATTGTCGAGCCGTGCGTTCGTGCCTTCATCGCGTGAATCAACGAGGAACCGGTAGGCCTGCAGCAGCCCCGCGGGGCCAACATATTTGTCGGGATTCCACCAGAACGACGGACAGGCGCTCGAGCAACAGGCGCACAGGATGCATTCGTAGAGTCCGTCGAGCGCATCGCGTTCGTCCGGTGACTGGAGGCGCTCGCGTTCGGGGGGAGGCGTATCGTTGATCAGGTACGGCATGATCGAATGGTATTGCTCGACGAATGCCGTCATGTCCACGATCAGGTCGCGCACGACCGGCAAGCCGGGGAGCGGGCGCAACACCGTATGACGTGGCAAATCGTGAAGATTCGTCGTACAGGCAAGACCGTTCTTGCCGTTGATGTTCATCGCGTCCGACCCGCATACGCCCTCTCGGCACGAGCGCCTGAAACTCAACGTTTCGTCAAGAGCCTTCAGTCGCATCAACACATCGAGCAGCATCCGGTCGGTTGGCGCGATGTCGATCGTGAACGTCTGCATGCGTGGCGCAGAATCGCCGTCCGGATCGTAGCGGAAGATGTCGAATGTTCTGAACTCGGTCATGGAGGCTCCCCCGTCATTTTCTGCGTCAGCATCGCTGATGCATCGGCACTGCTGCGCGCATGGGCCTGGCAGCGGCATGAGCGCATCGCGTCGCGACATACCATGCGCGCTTTGGATATATCTCAATAGGATATAAAAGACCGAGCCAGGCGTGATGACTTGGATCAATCCCGGGCGAAGCCAACATGCGCGAAATTGCCAATCGTCGCACTATCGCATCGACAGCTACATCGTCGACGAACTCTACGGCGTGGTGACGCAATCGTTGCCGATCGACGCGGGACGCATCGGCATCTTCGGCCACTCGATGGGCCGGCATGGTGCCCTGACGCCCGCTCTGCGCAAACCTGATGAATTCCGCCCGGTGTCGGCATTCGCGCCGATCGCCGCACCAACGCGTTGTCCGTGGGGCGAGAAGGCGTTCGCGGGATATCTGGGCGCGGATCGCGAGACGTGGCGTCAGTATGACGCCAGCGAACTGATGGCCAAGGCCGGTCAGGTGGGATTTCCGGGCGGCATCGTGTAAGCAGACAAGCCTGCTCCGGTGAGTTGCCGGCCAGCTTGCCCGGGTACGACATCGGATCTGATACGCATGTTTTGATACGTGACTGCTACTCGTTTTGGGATCGCAGCCAGGTCATAGTTCGCAACTACGATAACCGTGCGAAAAGAACGCCATGCGATTTTTGCAACGCTACACAGCACGAATACGCTGGCTGCGACCTATATATTCGACGAGCATCCCGACGCGGCGGTGACTGTCGTCGTTGCGTCGAGCCTGGCGGGCTTCCTCGCGGCCAGCCTGTTCGCCGCTCACGCCGCCGTCGTTCTGCTTTTCGCACTATCTGCTTGCGACGCGATTGTGTACGTTGGCTATTGCGTTCACCCAAAAGCGAGATTGCGGCGCGCGGTGCGCATCGGTCTTCGCCGTGGTGAGTTCCATGTCGTTTATCAGCCCATTGTGGACATGTGCATGCGACATTGCGTGGGCGTGGAAGCGCTGCTCCGGTGGGGCCATCCAAAGTTCGGCGCCGCGGGGCCGGGGCAGTTCATTGGGAAGCTCGAAGGCTCGCGGCTGCTCGGCGCGTTGACCCGTTTCGTGCTGCGCGAGGCGACTAACGCACTGAGCCAGCCGCCGTTCCCCCAGCACTGGCATATATCGGTCAACATCTGCGCGCGGCATCTGATGAAGGACGGCTTTGTCGAGGATGTCTGCGAGTCCGCCGGTCCGATGCTGGAGCGCCTCATTTTGGAACTCACCGAGCGCAGTTGCGTCGAGCGTACGCCGCGGGTTGTCACGGCCCTTGGCCACTTAAGGCAACGCGCCGTACACCTGTCACTCGACGATTTCGGTACAGGCGTCAGCAATTTTGACTTGCTCGCGGACTTCCGGTTCGATTACGTGAAAGTAGACCGGCGTTTTCTAGCCATGCGTGGCGATGCGCGCATCCAGTTTCTGAAGTCGGTCGCTGCAACGGAACGTCGTATTCCATGTGGCGACTTACTATGGCCGGACGCTCCAATGCGAGGAACCGTTTGTCGTCAGGGATACATTGTCCGATGCGGAGCTTGCGCAGGGGCCACTGGCAACCCACCACTTTGGAATCCGTTTTTTCGCAGGCATTGCGCTGCGTCTACCGTGCGGTAAACCCATCGGTATGCTATGTGTGATGCACTCGATGCCGCGGCGTTTCACGCGCCAACAGCGTCAGATGCTGGCAGACCTGGGGCAAATGCTCGAGCACGAAATTGGCCTGAGCAAGCTGGACAGCGCTGATCGCTTGCAGGTGCTTCGGGCGATCGACCGGCTTCAGACCCAGCACACGCTTTACGTCGAGACGTTCCATCGGACTCCAGTCGCTATCGCACATATCGGAAGGGACTGGGAGTGGCGACACATGAATGATGCCTGCGTGAAATTCTTCGCGCACTCGCGCGCTCCGCTGACGAAAACGAACATACGCGATCTGCTGGATGCGAGCGACCGGACCAGGTTTGAGCAGGCCGTGCAGTCCCTGGATATTCGTAGCCGGGGGGGGCGAGGTCCTGACACTCGACGTAACGTTCAGGTTGCGCAACAAGCAAAGAAAGCCAGCGCGAGTGCAGGTGGCACGGAGGCAGACGACGTCGGCCCGCGACGGCGGCTGGCTGTTTGTCATTCATGATACCCAGGCGGAGCAACAGGAAAAAGCCGCGCGCGATGCGCGGGAGGCTGCGTTGCATCGGGGAGCCCATGAGGCCTCGGAAGGTCTGCGCAAGGCGCATGAGCAACTGACGAGCGCCGAGCGACAATTGGGAGCCACGCGCGTGGATTTGCGCGCTATCGCTGACAATCTGCCGGCGCTGGTCGCGTACGTCGACGGTGAGCGACGTTATCGGTTCGCCAACTCAACCTATCGCGAGTGGCTGGGGTTGGACCCCGAGGAGATCGTGGGACGGCTCACCCACGAGGTTCTCGACGCTGATTTTTTTGCTGCCATCGAGCCGTACGTCCAGCGCGTGCTCAGCGGCGAAAGGGCCGAGTACGAGGTTGGAGCGACGCTTAACGGGAGCCAACGTGTCCTGCGTGGTGTGATGGTGCCGCGTCGTGTCCATGTTCAGGCGGATGATGGGTACTGCCTGCTGGTGCAGGATGTGACTGAGCGAAGGGCGTTGCTCGATCGCCTGCGGCACCAGGCATTCCACGACGCGCTGACCGGCCTGCCGAACAGACGCTCGTTCTTCGAGAGGCTCGATGAGGCGTGCGCAGCAGGCAGCGACGGTGTGGCGGCCATCATGTTTATCGACCTGGACGGCTTCAAGGCTGTCAACGATACCTACGGGCATCAGTGCGGCGACGAAGTCCTGGTTGAAACCGCGCGCCGGATAAGCCGCTGCGTGCGTGGCGGGGATCTGGTTGCGCGGCACGCCGGGGATGAGTTCACCGTGCTGCTGGCCGGCCCTGCCATCGATCACGCTGCACTGGAGAGAATTGCACGGGCGATCCTGCTGACACTGAGCCAGCCCATAACGTTTGGGGCGAAGGTCGTCAGGTTATCAGCCAGTATCGGCATGCTACTGCGCGGCCAGGCAGCGTCGTTAAGTGGCGAAGCCCTGTTACGTGCGGCGGATGCCGCGATGTATCGTGCGAAAGTCGCAGGCAAGGCGCGTATTGTCGTGCATGAGATTCACGATTCACCGGCCGGCGTGCCGGGTTGAGATCGACGTCCGTATCATGCCGGCCGAACCGGACCGGCAAGCCTGGCGCCGCAACGCGATTCATCAGCGCACAGGGCACCTAGTGTCGCAACCGCATTCTCGAGCCGCGCTGACCATGGGTATCCATAGTTCAGTCGTACACGGTGCCGGAAGGCGCCGTCCGCTGAGAAGATAGGTCCGGGCGCGACGCTGATGCCACTGCTGAGCGCAGCCTGGAAGAACTGTATCGAGTCTACGTGGTCCGGAAGCGTTACCCAGGTGAAATAACCGCCGTCGGACTTGGTGGCTAGGGTATCGGCCGGGAAGTACCGGCTGATCGCGTCAAGCATCTGCGATTGCTGATGGGCCAACTCGCGACGTAGTTTTTTAAGAAATCGTTCGTAGCCGCCGTGCTCCAGATAGTCGGCGATTGCGCGCTGGGCCGGCATGCTGGCCGATAGCGTGGTCATCCATTTCGCACGTTCCAGCCTGCCCGCGAACCTTCCGGCTGCCGCCCAGCCGATACGATATCCGGGGGCAAGGCACTTCGAAAACGATCCACAATGGATGACAAGACCTTTCCGGTCAAAGAATTTGGCCGGACGCACCGGGTCCGGGCCAAAATGCAGTTCGTGGTAGACGTCATCCTCAATGAGCGGCACGTCGTGTTTGGCGAGCAGATCAACCAGCGCCTGCTTTCTGGAATCGACCAGCGTCACTCCGGTCGGATTGTGGAACGAGGTCATGAACCAGCAGGCCCGAACCGGATGCTGCTGCAGCGCCCGCGCTAGCGCATCCAGATCATGACCCTTCACCGGGTCGACGGGAATCTCCACTACGTTCAGCCTCAAACGCTCGATAGCCTGCAGCGCTGCGTAAAACGTCGGCTTTTCGATCACGATCACATCGCCTGGCGCGGCCAGCAACTGGGCGCTGAGCGTCAGGGCTTCGAGTGCACCGCTCGTAATGACGATCTCATCGACAGGCACCGTCATCCCCGACATCAGGTAACGCAACGAAATCTGCTGGCGCAATCCTTCAAACCCAGGCGGCAGGCCGTCAACCATGCTGGCCAGGTGCGTTGAGCGATTGACAGTCGCGCATGACTTTCCGACACGTGCCATTGGAAGCAACGTAGGGCTCAGAAACGCTGAACCCAATGGGACAGTCTCGGGCTGCCTGATCGTCTCGAGTACCTCAAAGACAAGGTCGCTGATATTGACGGTCTTCGGATCGGCACCCGGCGAGGTCCGGGGCCTTTGCCGCGGTAATGCTCCGGTAGTCGGCGACACGAAATAGCCTGAGCGCGGGCGCGCCTTGATCACGCCCCTGTCTTCGAGCAGGTAGTAGGCGCGAAATACCGTCGCGGGGCTCACGTCCCATGCCTTGCAAGCCGAGCGAACCGAAGGAATACGCGCGCCGGGTGGCAGATCACCGCGCTTGATGAGCTCACTGATTTGTTCGGCTAACCGCTCGTACCGTTTCAACGGGTGCTCCTTACGGAAAACACGATTTCGGGCATCGGACCGGCCCCGCCAGCACACACGCCTAACCTCGGAAGATAGCCACTTCTCAATCTGATACGGCCTTTCTTTCGCAATCTGCTTCTATTGCGGACGCACACACGCTGGCAAAGTGCGGCCCAGACAGGCTCCACTGCCTTCGAAGTTTCGCCGACGCGAAGCGGTCCGATCCATAACGATTTTTCAAGCCGAATTCTTTTAGTGATAGACCAATGGCATTTGGGTTCCCTGTATCAAAAATCAGGCGCAGCGCGTTCGTCGCGCTCGGTCGTGCCTCGGAACACGGGTTGACAGTCATCCTGGTCATCTGCGCAGGCACCACACTTGCTCTTGCAGATCCGGCCGACACCCGCTCTAGTCGCATTCATACGCTTGAACATAACGACTGGCAACCATTGACGGACAGGCTCGCCGACCCACCCGCGCCCCCGATTCGCTTTGGCGCACCCTGCGCGTCCATTGTACGGTTGCCCGTTGTTCCCGCAGCCCTTGTCGGCCCGGTCGCCGGCCCGGTGCCTGTGCTAACGAATACCTGCGATTCGCTGAAGGATGCGCGTGAAGTTGTCATTGGAACTACTGCTGTAAGGGCCCATGCAGAGGCGAACCTTGCGACGCTGCTCAGCGACGTGCGGTGGCAAATCAGCGGCCAGGCAGCGGCAGAACGAAATGGCCTTCTAGCCTCTGACGCGCTGGTGGGTAGCACGTCGCGGGCCGACCTGGCGAAGCAATCGCCGGAACCGCCGACAATGCCGGTCTCGGACTGCTCATTGGGTGCGGATTGTGAAACCCGGGCGAACTCGCCTTGGATCGAGGCCGACACGCTCGCCCCGGCGCGGCCGTCGGCAAGCGCAGCGACACAGCGCGCCTCAGCATGGACCCTTTCGGGCTTTGTATTGTGGCCGATCCTGGTGGCGGTGCTGGTCGTCGTTGTCGGCTGGGCCCTCAAGCGGTGGTTTCGCTACGACAAGTCGCTCCTGCGTGCTGCGCGTGCAGGGCTACGTCGCGGCGAATTCCACCTTGAGTACCAACCGGTCGTTGGCGTGAGGCGGGCCAGGTGCGTGGGCGTCGACGCCCTGTTGCGTTGGGACAACCAGAAGTACGGCGCGCTGGGCCCGGCTCACTATATGGACGTCATCGAGAAGAGTAGTTTGATCGGACCGGTGACACGTTTTGTCCTGTCGCGCGCCGCCCAGGAGTTGCGGGAAATCGGTGCTCCAAAATCGCTCTACCTCGGCGTTACAGCGCCCGCGTCTTACTTGGTAAGTTCTGCGTTCCTCGCGCACCTTGGCGACGTTGGTTCCCTCGGTCTTCCCCCGTTGATGCTAAAGATCGGGGCGGGCAGCGCGAGGAAGTTCAAAAACCGACTCATCCCGATGATGGCGCGGGCGCGTGAAATAGGCGTGCGTTTTGCCCTGTCGGTCGCGCGGCCTGCTGACGTTGAACCTGAACTGCCGGCAGCGATGACCTTTGAGATGGTAAAGATTGACAGGCGCGTGCTGGGAATGAATCCCGATGAGCGATCCCGACACATCGGTACTTTGACGCGCATGGGCCATGAGATGGGCGCCGTGGTCGTGGTCGAAGGCATTGAGAACTCGGCGCATCACAACGTCGCACGCGCGAACCGTGTCGAGTATGGTCAAGGGTTTTTCTACAGCCGTGCGCTCGGCGCCAGCCGGCTGAAGGTACTTTTCGAGACCGCCAGCGCCGCGTCCAAAAAGCCGGCTGGCGCCGCAACCGCGCTCAGTTGGCGGGGTCGGAATTTCTGAACGACGCGTTCCACCCTCAACCGGGGCAGAGCGGAATAGCTCCATTTGGTTGGCATAACACAATAATGAAGCGCTATCTCCAATTGGCGGCGGAGTTCGAAAGTCTGATGCTGAACGGTACGCTTGAACCCGGTGTGCGACTCCCGTCGGTGCGCCGGGCGAGCAGTTCGTATCGCGTGAGTCCTTCAACCGTTTTCCATGCTTACTACACCCTCGAACGACGAGGCCTGATCGTCGCAAGACCTCGCTCGGGCTATTTCGTCGCAAGCGGGCCCGCGTCAACGAAAGCCTTAACCCTCGTTTCGAAGCACAGTGTTGAGGACGCGGGTGGTGACAGCCTGACTATCCGCTTCATGAGGGCTCAACGTCGATGCGCGCATCCGTGGCTTGGCTCGTCCGAGCCATGTGCCAAGCTGTTCCCGTTTAGCCGGATTGCGCGCGCTTTGGCTGCAGCAATTCGGAGGATGGCGAGTTCCCGGAACGCCTTGTCGGCGGGAGAGGTAGAAGCGGATCTGCGTCGCCAGATCGCCCTGCGCTACGTTGTCACAGGTGTTGCGGTCCCAATCGAAGAGGTTGTTGTGACGAGTGGCGCGCTCGACGCAACGATGCTTTGTCTGCAGGTTCTGACTCGGCCTGGCGACACCATCGCAATTGAACGGCCTGCTTTCCACGCCGTGCGAGATGTGGTTAAGCGCCTCCGTCTTAAGGCCGTGGAAATCCCTGTCGATCCACACCATGGACTCGACCTCGGCGTATTAGAGGAGGCGTTGCGGCAGCGTCCGGTACGGGCTTGCTGGTTTATGACGACACTGCATCAGCCAACAGGCGCGACGCTCTCCGATGAACGGAAGCAGGCACTTGTGAGGCTACTGGCCATATATGGCGTGCCGCTGATCGAGGACGACGTATTCCGCGAACTGCATTTCGGTTTGACGCCGGCGTATCCGGCGAAGCGCTTCGATGCCAAAGGTCTCGTGCTGCACTGCGGGTCGTTCTCGACGAGCCTTGCGCCGGGCCTGCACCTCGGTTGGGTAGCCGCGGGGCGCTACGCCAGGAGAATTGAGCACGCGCGTTGGCTGACAATGGACCCGGCGTCTGTGCCCGTGCAATGCGCAATTGCGGGCCTCCTTGAACATGGGGATTACGACCGGCTGCTGCGTAAGCTGCGCCGCGAACTGGCGTCCCTTCAGACACGGATGGTGGCCGCTGTCGTAAAGTACTTCCCCAAAGGGACACTGGTGGTCCGGCCGCCGGGCGGATTCTTCCTTTGGGTGCAACTTCCAGAAGGCGTAGGGGCAGTGCAGTTGTTCGAAATGGCCGAAGCGCACGAAATCGCGATAGCACCCGGTGCAATTTTTTCATGCGATAGCGAATTTCGCCGTCACATCCGGATTAACTATGGACGTCCGTGGACCCGGGACGTTGAAAAGGAGATACACACTTTGGGCACCCTGGCGAGGCGAGCCGTGGCTGAGCAACGGGCGGCCAGGCATGCGGGGCGTGAAGGCGCGGAAGCAATGGCAGGCGAGGCGCCGTGATCGATGGCGATGCCGGCGGAGCGAAGCGCCTCCGGAGCTACCTGCCACCTGCATGCGGCGGTGATTGGCCCGGGGGCGGTGGAAGTAGTTGTTCTACCGCTGGAGACGAATTCGCTGGCCCGATCAATCGATGTCGCCAGGCCGGAGCAGGCCGGAGCGTCGACATTCGACGTACCACGGTGGCAGCATTTTCGCCTGAGCTTCAGCCCAGTTCCACAATCGTTGGCAACGTGGTGGCACAGCAACTTAACACGGACTTTGGCTTCGGTATCATCAGGTCGCCTGAACGAACGTCTGCGCGACATCGCGACCGTCATGCAACCCGCTAGAATGAACATCGCGCACCCCACGCACCTCGCCGATGTCACCTGTCGCCTCGCGAGGTAAGATAGCGGCCATCATCGCAATGGTTGCCCCGCTCCCGGCGGCGCGGCGCCATGGCCGACTTCCCGAACCCTCCCGGATCTCGTCATGCTCGAACTCATTTCCGAACACCGTTGTTTCGGTGGTGCGCAACGCTTCTATCGCCACACGTCGACTGTCATCGGCCTGCCGATGCGTTTCTCGGTGTTCATCCCGCCTCAGGCGCGTGACGGCCGGGCGGTGCCGGCGCTGTTCTATCTCGCGGGGCTTACCTGCACGGAAGAAACGTTCATGATCAAGGGCGGCGCGCAATGGCTCGCCGCAGAACACGGCGTGGCGCTGATTGCGCCCGACACCAGCCCGCGTGGTGCTGGCGTGCCGGGCGAGACCGATGCCTGGGATTTCGGCGTCGGCGCCGGCTTCTATCTCGATGCGACACAGGCACCTTGGTCGGCGCACTATCGCATGTACAGCTATATCGTCGACGAACTCTACGGCGTGGTGACGCAATCGCTGCCGATCGACGCGGGACGGATCGGCATCTTCGGCCACTCCATGGGCGGGCATGGTGCCCTGACGCTAGCACTGCGCAACCCTGACAAATTCCGCTCGGTGTCGGCATTCGCGCCGATCGCGGCGCCAACGCGTTGCCCATGGGGCGAGAAGGCATTCGCGGGATATCTGGGCGCGGATCGCGAGACATGGCGTCAGTATGACGCCAGCGAACTGATGGCGAAGGCCGGGCAGGTGGTGTTTCCCGGCGGCATCCTGATCGATCAGGGCTTGAACGATCAATTCCTCGAATCACAACTGCATCCGCACCTCTTCGAGCGCGCCTGCCAGGATGCCGGTCAGCCGCTGAACCTGCGGCGCCACCCCGGCTACGACCACGGCTACTACTTCATTCAGACCTTCATGGCGGATCATCTGTCGCATCACGCCGAGCATCTGCGCACTTACTGACCGCGCCCGTGCCCGCGACGCCCGATTCTCTCGGGCCGATCACGCCTTATGACGGAGCGGCAGTCAGCGCGTTAGCGAGCGCGACAGCCGGATAACGACATCGGGCGCGGCGGTCAATCCTGACCCGCCGCGCCTGACACCGCGCTCGACATCCGATGACGCATTACTTCTTGGTCGAAATAATCGCGTCGGCCACGTTCCTCGGCGCTTCGGCGTAGTGTTTGAATTCCATTGTGTACGTGGCGCGCCCTTGCGTGAGCGAGCGCAACGAGGTCGAGTAACCGAACATTTCTGACAGCGGCACCTCGGCGCGTACGATCTTGCCGCCGCCCACGATGTCATCCATACCCTGCAACATGCCGCGACGACCGGACAGGTCGCCCATCACGTTGCCCATGAACTCTTCGGGCGTCTCGACTTCGACCGCCATCATCGGCTCGAGCAGCACCGGGTCGGCGCGGCGCATCGCCTCCTTGAACGCCATCGAGCCCGCCATGCGGAACGCGTTTTCGTTCGAGTCCACGTCATGGTATGACCCGAACGTGAGCGTAACCTTCACGTTGACGACCGGATAGCCGGCCACCACGCCGTTGTTTAGCGTCTCGCGAATGCCCTTGTCCACGGCCGGGATAAACTCGCGTGGCACCACGCCGCCCTTGATCGCATCGACAAATTCATACGGCTTTTCCTTGTCCGGCTCCAGCGTGATGACCACGTCGCCATACTGGCCGCGTCCGCCCGACTGCTTGACGAACTTGCCCTGCACGTCTTCGATTTTCTTGCGCACCGTTTCGCGATAGGCAACCTGCGGCTTGCCGACGGTCGCCTCCACGCCGAACTCGCGGCGCATGCGATCGACCAGAATTTCGAGGTGCAGCTCGCCCATGCCCGAGATGATCGTCTGGCCCGATTCTTCGTCGGTCTTCACGCGGAACGACGGGTCTTCCTGCGCCAGCCGATTCAGGGCGAGGCCCATCTTCTCCTGGTCTGCCTTGGTCTTGGGCTCGACCGCTTGCGAAATTACCGGCTCGGGGAATTCCATCTTCTCCAGAATGATCACGGCGTTTGGATCGCACAGCGTGTCGCCGGTCGTCGCTTCCTTCAGCCCGACCGCCGCGGCGATATCTCCCGCCCGCACTTCCTTGATCTCGATGCGTTGATTGGCGTGCATCTGCAAGATACGCCCCAAGCGTTCCTTCTTGTCCTTGGTCGGATTGAAGACGGTGGCGCCCGAGTCGATCACGCCCGAGTACACGCGGAAGAAGATCAACTGGCCGACGAACGGGTCCGTCATGATCTTGAAGGCGAGGGCGGAGAAGGGCTCGTCGTCCGACGGGTGGCGTTCGATCTCCTTGTCGTCTTCGTCGTGACCGGCGATGGCGGGCACGTCGACGGGCGACGGCAGGTAATCGATCACAGCGTCGAGCATGGCCTGCACGCCCTTGTTCTTGAACGCGGTGCCGCACAACATCGGCACGATTTCACCCGCGACGGTACGCTTGCGCAGCCCCTGCCGGATCTCGGCCTCGGTCAGCGTATCGCCGCCAAGATACTTTTCGAGCAGCGCCTCATCGGCCTCGGCGGCGGCTTCGATCATCTTGTCGTGCCATTCCTGCGCCGTGTCCTTGAGATTGGCCGGAATGTCGACGTATTCGAACTTCACGCCCTTCGATTCCTCATCCCAGACGATGCCTTTCATCTTCACGAGATCGACCACGCCCTGGAAATTGTCCTCGGCGCCGATCGGAATCTGGATGGGCACGGCATTGCCGCGCAGACGCTCGTGAATCTGCTTGTGCACGCGGAAGAAGTCGGCACCCACGCGGTCCATCTTGTTGACGAACGCGATGCGCGGCACCTTGTACTTGTTGGCTTGCCGCCAGACGGTCTCGGACTGCGGTTGCACACCGCCGACCGAATCGTAGACCATGCAGGCGCCGTCGAGCACGCGCATCGAGCGCTCGACTTCAATCGTGAAGTCGACGTGGCCCGGCGTGTCGATGATGTTGATGCGGTGTTCGGGATAGTTGCCGGCCATGCCGCGCCAGAAGCAGGTCGTCGCGGCAGACGTGATCGTGATGCCGCGCTCTTGTTCCTGCTCCATCCAGTCCATCGTGGCAGCGCCTTCGTGGACTTCGCCCAGCTTGTGGTTGACGCCTGTGTAGAACAGGATGCGCTCGGTCGTCGTTGTCTTGCCAGCGTCGATGTGAGCACTGATGCCGATGTTTCGGTAGCGCTCGATGGGGGTCTTTCGGGCCACGGTACACCTCTTTTCCAGACGGTGGGAAAAAGCATAGCAGCAGCCATCATACTCCAATGTCTCCATGCCGCGCTGAGCGTGACATCGGCTGGAAGCCCAGCAGGCATGGGGGTTTGCGCCGGCCGGCGGCACCGCCTGCGGGCGGGCGCGGCGCCTCGCCGGCACG